>JAYZBJ010000059.1:0-10148 GCA_036338795.1 Pseudomonadota bacterium
AGTCAACGGTCACTGCATCATCGCCCTCTTCCGCGATCTTGACGCCATCCTTGGCGACCTGGGCAATCGTCTCATGACCGCGAACAAGATTTGCGATCATGTCTTCCGCATCAGGAACGCCGTTGTCAGGCTTGATGGTGGCAAATGAAAGAGCTTCATCAGTGGATGACGGCGCATACTCACCAAGTGCCCTGATGCGTTCCGCCAGCTCGTCGAGCGCCTGCCAGAGCTCTGTGTATTGCTCCATGAACAGCTCGTGCAGCGCCTTGAATCGCGGCCCGGTCACGTTCCAGTGGTAGCCATGAGTCTTGAAGTAGAGAGCGTACGTTTCGCCCAAAACCTTTCGCAGCGCCTCGATCGAGGCTGACCGGTCCTTCTTTTCCAGTCCGATATCTACAGACATATCCACACTCCTGAGGTTCTAATTGTAAGACCTCGATCATGTGGGAAGCCGACATCGATTTTCCCAATCGATATCGGCCTCACGAGTAATAGATTTTATCGATACGAAAACTGTCTCGTATCGGGTCTGTTTATTTGAGGCTGGCACAGAAACGGTTGATGCGCTTCATCGCCTCTTCAAGTGCTTCTGTCGACGTCGCGTAAGAAATCCGGAATGCCGGTGACAGACCAAATGCTTCGCCAAAAACCACCGCGACTTTTTCTTCCTCGAGCAGCGCCGATGCAAAGTCCTTGTCCGAATTGATCACGGTGCCACCAGCTGACGTCTTGCCGATCACGCCCGCGCAGCTTGGATACACGTAAAAAGCACCTTCCGGGGTTGCGCAGGAAAGCCCCTCACAATCGTTCAGCGCTTTCACGACCAGGTCACGGCGCGCCTTGAAGACTTCATTACGCTCAGCGATGAAACCGTGGTCGCCGTTCAGCGCCTCAACACTTGCCCACTGGCTGATCGAACACGGATTGGATGTCGATTGCGTCATGATCTTTCGCATGGTCGCGATCAGCTTTTCCGGGCCAGCAGCATAGCCGATGCGCCAGCCCGTCATCGCGTACGCCTTCGATACGCCGTTCATTGTGAGGGTACGGTCTTTCAGGCCTGGCTCCACCTGGGCAATCGTCCAATAGTCGAAGCCGTCATAGACAAGGTGCTCATACATATCATCTGTCAGCACCCAGACATGCGGATGCTTCATCAACACCTCGGCCAGCGCCTTGAGCTCATCCTTGGTGTAGGCCGCGCCCGTCGGATTTGACGGCGAATTCAGGACCAGCCACTTCGTCTTCGGTGTGATCGCCTGCTCCAGCGCCGCCGGAGAGAGCTTGAATTTGGAGTCCGGGCCGCATTTGACGAACACTGGATCGCCGCCCGCAAGCCGCGCCATGTCGGGATAGCTGACCCAGTAAGGAGCTGGCACGATCACCTGGTCGCCCGGATTGAGAGTGGCCATGAAGGCGTTGAAAATAACGGCCTTCCCACCGGGCGAAACATTTACCTCTGCCGGTGTGTATTCCAGGCCGTTGTCGCGTTTGAACTTCGCGCAGATCGCCTCTTTCAGCTCGGGGATACCATCTGCCGGCGTATATTTCGTCTTGCCGTCATGGATCGCCTTGATCGCGGCTTCCTTGATGTGGTCGGGCGTGTCGAAATCCGGCTCGCCGGCACCCAGACCAATTACATCGATACCGGCCCGCTTCATCTCTCCAGCTTTCGCAGTGACTGCAAGCGTGGCGGAAGGCTGGACGCGCTGAACGGCCTGGCTCAGTTCGATATCGGATGCCATTTGGATTCTCCTGTTTGTGCGGCGCCATGAATAGGTCTGGCACTAGTCACGCGCAAGCGCTGTAAACGCTTTGTTTTTCGAGATTACATCAAGTTTTCTCGTCAAAGTTTACGGCTCATTGTCTGAAACAAGGTATCATTCGCCAGTTTTTGAGTTTGCGAATGGTCATGTCAGGTCTCATACCCCTCATGTCGGCGACCGTCTTTGACACCCTGCTGGTCCGTCTCAAGCAGGAAGCCCACTACTGGTGGCATGAAGGCGTCGTCTGGTACGGGCGCCGCAGCGACGTCGAACAGCTGGCCGTGGCCTGTGTCTTCATCCTGTTGCTGCTGCTGCTGATCATCTGCATGTCGATGCGCGGAAAGGATCCGGGCGGCACCGGACGCCAGTTCGGCGGCTCGGTCGCGATGGTCATGGTCTTTGCCTTCGGTATCGGATGGATGCTGGATACGGGCGCCGGAGCGGGCAGCCTGTCCTTCATCTTCAACTGACAACAGCAGACCCGCAACTAGGCGCAGGCCCATTCAGCGCCTAGATTGGCGACATGCCGGACAGCGCCTCCTCGAAACCCGCGAAACGCGGCGTAGATGTCATCAAGGACAATCTCAAACGCCTGCCTGCCAAGCCGGGCGTCTACCGGATGTTCGGCTCGAAAGACGAAGTGCTTTACGTCGGCAAGGCGCGAAACCTGAAGGCGCGCGTTTCGAATTATGCGCGTCTTGGAGGGCATACTCAGCGGATCGCCGCGATGATCGCGCTGACGAGCCGAATGGAATTCGTCGTCACCGAAACGGAAACCGAAGCCCTCCTACTCGAAGCGAGCCTGATCAAATCCCTAAAGCCGCGCTTCAACATCCTGCTACGGGATGACAAATCCTTTCCGTACATCCTGATCCGGCGGGATCATGACTATCCGCAAATCCTCAAATATCGCGGCTCGAAACAGGACAAGGGCGACTATTTCGGCCCGTTCGCGAGCGCGAATGCCGTCACGCGAACACTGGACACGCTCCAGAAAGCGTTCCTGCTGCGCACCTGTGAGGACAGTGTGTTTGCCGTCCGCTCCCGGCCGTGCATGCTGCACCAGATCAAGCGTTGCTCTGCACCTTGCGTCGGCCTCGTCAGCGAAAAGGAATACACACACCTCGCAGACCAAGCGGCCAACTTCCTGAAAGGCAAGAGCGGCGAGCTCCAGGACGAATTGGCCAAGGAAATGGAAGAAGCTGCGGAAGCGATGGAATTCGAGCGGGCAGCCAGCCTGCGGGACCGTATCCGTGCGCTCGCTGTCGTTCGAGCGCAGCAGGACATCAATCCCGACGGTATCGAAGAAGCCGATATCTTTTCCATCGCGATGGAAGGCGGCCAGTCTGCCGTGCAGGTCTTCTTCATTCGTGCCGGCCAGAACTGGGGCGCGACGATCCACTTTCCCCGCCATGAGAAGGATGAGACGGCGGCGGAGATCCTCTCCGCCTTCCTTGTCCAGTTCTACGATAAACGGCCGCCGCCGAAACTGGTCCTCACCAACGAGGCGCCGGATCAGGTCGATCTGATTGCAGAAGCTCTGGAGCTGAAAGCTGGCCGCAAGCTTGAAATTCGCAGCCCCCAGCGGGGCGAGAAGCGCGAACTGGTAGCACAGGCCACCCGAAACGCAGCCGAAGCCCTGTCCCGCAAACTATCAGAAACGGCTAGCCAGCAGCGATTGCTCAAGGATCTTTCCAAGGCGCTCGAGCTTGGAGAACCGCCAAAGCGCATCGAGGTCTATGATAACAGCCATATCCAAGGTTCAAACGCTGTCGGCGGCATGATCGTTGCCGGGCCGGAAGGGTTCATCAAGGGCCAGTACCGGAAGTTCAACATCAAGGATGAAACGCTCGAGCCGGGCGACGATTACGGCATGATGCGCGAAGTTATGCGCCGCCGTTTCAAGCGCCTGCTGAAAGAAGCGGATGAGGCTGGCGCACCGATCTCCGAGCTCGAAACCTACCCCGATCTTGTCCTCATCGATGGCGGCATGGGACAGCTGGGCGCGACGGTTGAAACCCTAGCTGAGCTTGGCCTCGGCCCCGACGATGTTACGCTGGTCTCGATCGCCAAGGGGCCTGACCGGAATGCGGGCCGGGAAAAATTCTTCCGGCCCGGGCGCGCCCCTTTCACCCTGCCCCCGGACACGCCTGTCCTCTATTATCTGCAGCGCCTGCGTGACGAAGCGCACCGCTGGGCAATTGGCGCTCACCGGTCTAAACGGTCCTCTGACATCAAGACGTCACCTCTGGATGAGATTGACGGTATTGGCCCGGCACGCAAGAAAGCCCTGCTTCATCGATTCGGCTCGGCCAAGGGCGTTTCACGGGCAAAGCTCGTCGATCTGGAGGCGGTCGAAGGGATCAACCGCGCGCTCGCCGAGAGGATTTATGGGCATTTCAATGGGGGCTGATTTTCTTGTCACTGAAATGGTTGCCTAATCTGGTCACGATCCTTCGCTGCGTTCTCGCGATCATTGTTGGCTACACCATCCTGCGATTTGACCAGCACGTCCGCGCTGGCGATCCTGTCGCGGCATGGACTTTCATTCCGTTTATTCTGTTTACGATTACCGCTGCAACAGACTGGTTGGACGGCGCGCTGGCCCGCGGCCTTGATGCGACGTCCGCGTTCGGCGCACGGCTGGACCCGATTGCCGACAAGCTTCTGACCGCGTCATCATTGCTCGCGCTGGCCCATATCGAAAACTGGTCATGGTTTGTCATGCTACCGGCCATCGCCATCGTCGGCCGGGATTTCCTGATGACCGCCATTCGCGAGTCGCTCGGCAATCCGACCAGTCTCAAGGTCTCCAACGCGGCAAAGTGGAAAACCGCTCTTGCGCTTGTTTCGATTGGTGCGCTTCTTCTCGGCCTTGCCTTGAGTCAGATGGCAGCCGACGCAACGCGCTACGCCTGGGACTGGCTGTTTTCGCGCGGCGTTCTCATGGCTGGACTGTTCGGCATCTGGGTAACGGCAATCCTGTCAGTCGCCACAGCAACCGAATATGTCAAAGGCCTCACAAGCAAGACTGACTAACTTACCAATACCCATCGTCAGGACCGTCTGCATAAAGCTGCAGAAGGCGGCGCTTTGTGCCGGGGGTAGCATCTTTCGGGGGCGACAGCGGATTCGCCCAGACGATCTCTGAGATTTCGCCTGCGCTATCGGTCTCACACCGGACCCAACCTCCTGAACGGACGCGGTAGAGCACGACGTGATCGTTGCGGAATACCCGGTGGTTGGAGAAAATCCCGATCATTTCCGGCTCAGCAGCGGGGCGGACACCAGCCTCTTCTGCAAGTTCTCGATAGAGTGCCTGAGCTGACGTCTCACCACGTTCAACGCCGCCACCAGGGAAGAACAGTCCCTTCGTATAGGTATGCCTGACGAGCAGGACCTCGCCCAATTCGTTCTCTACGACCCCCCTGACGCCAAGCGTCATCGGGCGTGAAAGACGGAACCAGGCCTGGAAAATTCTCGTACGAACGCTGGACAATCGGAGCAACTCCAGTGAATTGGACCCTCGCCAAAGGCTGAAACACAGTCTATCAAGCGCCGCAATGCTTGGAATCCAGGGGAGCCTGATATGTTTGCACTCATCGCAATCGGCGTAACAGTCGCCATTTTCGCGTTGCTGAATCTGATCGATTATCGCCGTCTGGACTAAACTTAGACCGGGTGTTTTTTGCCTGAAGCCGGACTTCTTGCAGCTCTTGTAGGCGGCCTCGTCATTCTGGCGCTCGCTGGCGACATTCTCGTCAACGGCGCCGTATCTCTGGCGAAGCGCATCGGTATATCACCGCTTGTCGCGGGCATACTGATCGTCGGCTTCGGCACATCTGCCCCTGAAATGGTCGTCGCTCTCGATGCGTCGATCCAGGGGGACGCCGGACTTGCCCTCGGAAATATCGTTGGCTCAAATATAGCCAATGTGTGGCTGGTGCTGGCAGCGCCAGCCTTTGTCATGCCGCTGGTCGTCCGTCAGTTCGGATTACGCCGCTCCTATTGGTTCATGTTGGGCGCAACGGCCGTATGGATTGGTTGGACCGCCTACTTCCCGATTACACCACTGTTCGGTCTGGGCCTGCTTGTCGGGCTCATCGTTTATTCCGTGTTGATGCTCTGGTGGACGTCGGATGCCTTGAAGAAAGGCATCGATGTCGGCCTTGATGAAGAGGATGGCGGCCAGACCATGTTCGCCATGGTCGCCAGCCTTCTCGTTGGTATCATCGGCCTGCCTCTTGGCGCGCACCTGATCGTTGAAGGCGGCGTGGGCGTTGCACGCCAATATGATGTGCCTGAAGAGATCATCGGGCTGACACTTCTCGCCGTCGGCACCTCCCTTCCCGAACTTGGTGCCGGTCTCGCCGCTGCCCTGCGCCGGCGAGGCGAAGTCGTCATCGGCAACGTCATCGGATCAAACATATTCAACCTGCTGGGTGCCGGCGCGATCATATCGATGTTCGGCCCGATCCAGCCCGCAGCCACTTTCCTTCAATTCGACCACTGGGCCATGGGCGCCGCAGCCATCACGCTTGGCCTCTTCGTTGTCCCTCGTGGAAAAATCACCCGCCTGGCCGCCCTTGCCATCGCACTGGTCTATTGCATCTACCTGTACGGACTAGTGAATGGTTGGAACATTACAGGCGAAGTGGAACGATTGACCGGTGGCTAGAAAAATCACGGAAAAGCGCGCCCTCATCACGGGCGCAGGCAAACGCATCGGACGCGCATTGGCAGAAGCCTTGGGCGAGGATGGCTGGAGCGTTGCGGTTCACTACCGTTCATCGGCCGGCGGCGCAGAAGAAACAGCCGCCGCTATCGTGAAGGCTGGTGGCACGGCCGTAACCGTTCAGGGCGATCTGACCGAAGAGAAAGACCTGCGCGCCCTGGTACCGGCAGCAGCCGCGAAACTGGGCGGTCCGCTGACCCTTCTCATCAATTCGGCTTCCACATTCGAAGCTGACACCGCACAGGACCATGACCGACAGGGCTGGGACCTTCACTTCGATGCCAACCTCAGAGCCCCGGTTGCGCTGTCACAAGCCTTCGCCAACGTCCTTCCCAGGGAACAGGCAGGCCTCGTTATCAATGTGATCGACCAGCGCGTCTGGAAGTTGAACCCGCAATTCTTCACCTACACGCTTTCAAAGGCTGGCCTGCTCACTGCCACCAAGACGCTTGCGCAGGCATTGTCGCCGAATATTCGGGTAAACGCCATCGGCCCGGGCCCGACACTGAAGAGCGTGCATCAAAGCGATGAGGACTTCGAAGCCGAACAGGAAGCGACGCTGACAGAGGAAGGCTCACGCCCGGAAGAGATTGTCCGCGCCATGCGCTATCTGATCGAGGCGGACAGCGTGACAGGGCAGATGATTGCGCCTGACGGCGGACAGCACCTGATGTGGCAGACGCCGGATACTCAAGTTTGATGGATTTCTCTTCAGACACGTCGGCGCCAGCGCATCCTCAGGTGCTTGAGGCCATGAGCGCCGCCAATGCCGGTAGCGCGCCGAGCTATGGCAATGACGAGGTTCACACAGCCCTTCGCAAGACCTTGGCTCGAACCCTCGAAACCGAGGATTTCGACTTCTGGCTATGCGCATCAGGCACGGCGGCAAACGCGCTCGCACTTTCCTGCTTTTGCCCGCCGACTGGCGCGATCCTCTGTCATGACGAAGCTCACATCGCCCGCGACGAGCGCGGCGCGCCGGAATTTTTCTCAGGCGGCGGAAAGCTTCAGCTCCTCCATGGTATCGGCGCACAGATTGAAGAACAGGGATTGCGAAACGCCCTGGCAGCAATCGACCACACATTTGTGCACGAGACGCCAGCTCACGTGTTGTCGCTCACGAATTTGACAGAGAGCGGGACGGCCTACCCCGTCGCAACGATCAAGCACTATGCCGCCCTCGCAAAGGAAGCCGGGCTATACGTCCATTTGGATGGCGCGAGGCTGGCAAACGCACTCGTCCATACAGGCGCCAGCGCAGCACAGATGAGTTGGCAGGCAGGCGTCGACATTCTGAGCCTCGGCCTGACGAAGACCGGTGCAATCGGCTGCGAGATCATCGTTCTGTTCGGCGACGCCCGGCAGAAATTCGGGGAACTGAAGGCCCGCGCGAAACGGTCTGGCCATATGCCGCCCAAGATGCGCTTCCTGGCCGCGCAGGCACTGGCGATGTTGGAAAATGACCTCTGGCTGGGCCTTGCCAGAACTGCCAATCAGCGAGCCCGGCAGGTCTCAGACGTTCTTTGCCGTGACCCGGCAACGGAACTGGTGCATCCGGTTCAGGGCAACGAGGTTTTCGCCCGGATCAGCGCTGACGCTGTTTCGCGGCTGAGAACAGCCGGAGCGAGCTTTTATCCATGGATCGACGGAAGCCACAGGTTCGTGACAAGCTGGGCAACCCCGCAAGAATCCATCGACGAATTGTCAGGCGTGCTGGACTAGGCCGGTAGGCGCCATCTTCATGCTGCTCAACATCCAGGTTCGCACGAATTCGAAATAGCCATCGACATCCATGGGCTTGAAGTTTTCACCGCCAAGCAGCTTCTGGTGCATGACCACAAACAGGGACGAAGACGTCAGGATCTTAGCCGCTGCCTTCGCGGCCTCGACGCTGCTTGGGCCACCCTCCGTTTTCATTAGTCGGAGCGCGAACAGGTCGAGGTAGGGTTCCACAATGTATTCGAGGAACGCCTGCTGCACATTCGTATCGGACATGCTTTCACGAATGCAGAACGCGTGCCCTCGAGCGTAAACAGGGTTGCGCTGCAGCTTGAGAGCTTGATCGATGAACTGAGCGACCGTCTCATCAACCGTGTCTCCGGATGACGTGCGACCAGACCAGGTTGGCTCTGTAATTTCACTAAGTCTCTTTATGAGCGCGACGATGACCCCTGAGCGATCATGGAAATAGTGCCGAAGCGTCGGCTCAGACGTGTCTGCCGCAATGGCCAACTGCCTGAATGAGGGCATCTCGACCCCCTCGCTCAAGACGAATGTCGTGAGCTTCTCGAGCAACTGGATCCGCTTCTGTTCAAAATCCTGATTTCGCCGACCGGGTGGTCTTGGCATGCGCGCTTCCTCCGTGAATTCTGTTCTCGCAAATTATATTAATTCAATAAATCCTGAAATTTCCAGACAAGTCGGCCCTTCGCGTAACTACTGCACCAGAACTGACCGATTGCATCTTGCATCGTGAACCCAGACATCAGCCTCTCCGAGGCTGATGCCGAGCGCGGATGTGAGCTCGAAAACAAGCTCGTCCACAGGCTCAACAGCGTTAGCCAGAATGCGTCCAACAAGGGCTTGGACCACTTCCGGAGACACCAGTGTCATGCCCAGCAATTCGACTTCCAGGCGCAGGTCACGCACGGCAGATTCAAGCGCTTCACCGAGCGCATCGCGTGTGCTGACCGTCATCGGTTCGCCGCTTCCAATTCGGCTGGCGGGGAACCGAAGGGTCTCAGGATTAGCCGAAACCATACGCGACTGGGCAGAGGCCCGAACGTTTAGAAGGCGTGTGTGCAGGATTTCAGCTGGCGCAAACTCCTGTGTCGCCCCCAGCCCCGAGAGGCCGCCATCAAGATCCGCTATCCTGAGCGTGAGGATTCCAGGACGGACGCTGACATCGACGCGTTCCGCCTCGTGACTGCCGGGCTGGCAGACAACATCAGTGATCTGCGCTTCAGCAGAGGCCAGCTCAAGATAAAGAGGGAGACGAACGAGGTCACGCCTCAGAAGGCCTAGTCCCTCGATCTCTACATTCATGAAAAGGCACGTTTGAGCGGTAGAGACCATGGAGCGTCCCTGCTCGGAGACGGCAAACCAGGTGCGAGACTGCGGGCGTTCGCCCACCACAAGGGATACCGTTACGCCGGCGAGGCCGGGAACGTCGCTATCGAGCGCAAGATCGACCTGTCGCTCACCATTGCTGACGAAGGCCGCTGCCGTCATCAGCTGCAATGCTTCAACCCCGAGATCCAATCCTTTGGCGGGTGAACCGAGACGCGCTTCGCCGGCGTCACCGAGATCTATGAGCGCACTGAGCGTGACCATGACATCTGCAAGGTCCGCATCGCTCGCAATTGAGCTGAGTGTAGATGCTACTCGCGCGGATTCATCGCTGACATCGGCCATGGCTTGGGCGAGGTCCGCAACACTCACGTCTGCGTCGAGAACATCCTCATAGGTCACAGCATCAAGATCAATGTTGGTCGCCAGTGCATCAAACATCTGCAACAGATCGACGTTAGCGCTTGCCAGCCCCCGATAATCCATGACCGAAAGCGAAATTTCCGACCCGGTAAGTTCACTCAGAAGCGAATTCAGAATGCCGTCTTCCAGTCGCAAAAGACGGGAACCGACCGAGA
>JAYZBJ010000060.1:0-4621 GCA_036338795.1 Pseudomonadota bacterium
GAGCTTCATGCCGTCAGCACGCGCGTCGCCGTCAAGCTTCAGCGCATCGCAAAGCTGCTCGCAATCCTTGTCCGTAACGCCGGCAACCGGGTCGATCGGGAGCGTCAGGATTTTTTCTGGCGTGTCGTGCGCAACTTCCTCAATGTCCATGCCGCCTTCGGTCGATGCGACGAATGCCGGCTTGCCGGTCGCGCGGTCGATAAGGAGAGACAGGTACAGCTCGCGATCGATGTCGGCGCCGTCTTCGATGTACAGGCGATTGACCTGCTTGCCGGCGGCGTTGGTCTGGGCCGTGACGAGATGATTGCCGAGCATCGCCTTCGCGTGCTCCATCACCTCTTCCTTTTTGAAGGCAAGGCGAACGCCGCCCTTCTCACCCGCTTCAGGCTCCACGAATTTGCCCTTGCCGCGGCCACCAGCGTGAATTTGGCTTTTCACCACCCAGAGAGGGCCTGGAAGCGTGTCGACGGCCTTCTGGACATCGTCGAGCGAGAGCACTGGCACACCGTCAGCAACCGGCGCGCCATAGGATTTCAGGACGGCTTTGGCCTGATATTCGTGAATGTTCATGGGTGGGAATAGCCTCTTGAGATCAATGGGCAGTTGGGCCTGTCCGGCCCTTTCAAACTCGACGCCTTATATCACCGCATACTGTCGACGCAACCGGATGGGTTCGTATGCCGGACTTAGCCTGTCTTTATTCGACGCGAGGGTCGATTTCTGTGATTTCTGCAGTAGATGGCAAGGTAATGTTCCAAGGCTCCTGCGCCTCCGGGGGCACATCCTTGCGTGCGGCGCGACGCCAGAGCATCGAAAAGCAGAGCAGTGCGGAAAGAATTGCAGCCAGCAGGAACAGACCGCCTTCAGTGAAAGGCAGGTTGAAGGCAAAACCTGAGAGCGGGGGACCAATGACGGACCCGATCGCCCAGACAAAGAGCAATCCCGACATCACCCGGGAAATCTGGTGCGTTTCCGCGCGGTCAATCGCATGGGCAACACCAATGCCGTAAAAGGACAGTGAACCCGCGCCCCACACCGCCAGGGCAAAAAGAATGACGCGCGATGGCAGCTCAGGCATCAGGCCCAGCACTAGGGCTGCGGCGCCCGCGACTGCAGCCATGACCGCAACAACGACCCGCCTGTCAAAGTGGTCTGAGAGGCGCCCGGCCGGCCATTGGCTGATAAGGCCGCCTATCCAGGCCGCCGCCGCCGCTACTGCAGCTGCGCCCGTGGCACCACCTGCGATATCTGGCAGGGCGACACCCGCATAGATTGGCAGCAGCGCCATGGTGCCACTATTGATTACCCCTGCGAGGAAAACGGAGATTACCGCTGCAGGCGCAAGCCGGAACAGGCGCGATAGCGGAAAGGACTCCGTGCCCGGTGGCGGTGGCTCGCCGCGCCGCGTGAGGCACACGGGCAATAGCGACAGTACGAGAAAGATCGCGCACCAGAGATACGGGCGAAAATCGATCGGCGCGAGCCCGGCTACGAAGAAAGGCCCGAGCACAAGGGCCAGCTTCGCAATCAAATGATAGAACCCGCTGACACTGCCGCGGCTCTTGGCTGAGACGGTTGCACCCAGCCACGACTCGATGCTCGAGAACATCCAGGCAAACGCGGCCCCCTGCACGATGCGGATGATCGTCCAGCCCAGTGGATCCAGCGCAAGCTGCATCGCCAGCACGCTCGCGCCGCAAACAGCCGCCGCGGCGGAAAAGACGCGAATGTTGCCGAAAAGGCTAATTGCGTTCGAAGAGGTCCATGCACCGGCCATGAAGCCCACGGCGTGGGCGGCAGCAATTGCACCGATAAGGGTTGGCGACACGCCAAGCGTCTCCAACCCGAGCGGAGTCACAACACCAAGGATACCGCCACCAAGCTGCAAGAACGCAGCGGCTGCGATCAGTGCCCAGACATTGCGATAATCAGCCATGGCGTGGCAGGTCCTTTCGCGCGCGAATCGCGCCTGTTGGGGCGCTTACTCGGCTCCTATGTCGGAAAAGGCAACATCGTTGCGCCGCACCGTCTGCCCTTGGCCATCCTTCAGGATGAGCGACACATTTCGACGCTCCCAGTCGATCTCGACCGCGCCATAGTTCTCAGGTGGAAATGCAGCTCCGACCTGACGCTTGTCCATCTCGTCGCTCTCATCGGCGAAGGATGCATTCAACGAAGAGGCGGTGAGCTCGTTAGCCTCGTAAGGAAGCAGGCCCTGCTCTTCGTAGATGAATCCGGAATGGCGGTCGCCGGTGAGAAAGACCACTCCCTCGGCATCGGTCGACTTGATCAGGTCAAACAATCGCTGGCGCTCGCTCGGCATGTTTGCCCAGGATTCCCAGCCGTGCACTGTCGGCAGAATCTGGATGGAAGACACAAGGATACGGACGTCAGCCGGGTCCTGCAGACGGTTTTCAAGCCATGTCCACTGTTCTGTGCCCAACATATCCTGCCGGGATCCTTCCGGGGCCGGCATGTAACGTTCCTTGCCCTCAGCGCCCCATTCATCGGTGGGCGTCAGGTCTGAGCGGAAGAACCGCGTATCAAGCATGATTACCTGCACGCGCTGCCCTTCCGGGCCGAAGCTGCGCGCATAGTAGGTGCCGGGCCAGTGGCCGACATCCTCATCATCAAGACCCCAGAACGTTTCGTGGATGCGCTCCGCGAAACTCTTGAACGGGAAGTTCTTGCCGGCATCATTTGCGCCGTAGTCGTGATCGTCCCACGCAACCATCATCGGGAATTTGGAGCGTGCTGCCTGGAACTCCTCACGGGCTGCAAGCTCAGCGAAACTCTCGCGCAGCTCGTCCAGTTCAGGTTCATTGTTTACATAATTGCGCCCATCCCGGTCGCCATAAACATTATCGCCAATCATGAGGAACAGGTCTGCCTCCTCCCGGGCGAGCTGGGCAAGCGTCGGGCTTGCCTTCTCTTCATCGTTGCAGGAGGCAACGAGAATGCGACTGATAACTGTCGCCTGGCGAGGCAATTCCGGTCCGTCTGGTGCCCGTGGCAACGACGAAGCCGGGACATCCTCATAATAGCGATTAAGCGCTTCGACTGCTGACCTGGGTGCAGGTTCGAAAATATTGGGCAGCACCGATCCGCCACCCTCAGTTGCACACGCGGAAAGCATCAACGCCCCCGCAATCAGTCCTGCAGCCCTGAATACCATGTCCTTGCTCCCCGCAAATGTAACGCCCGGTCTTTATGCCGGGCGTCGTGCGTATGAGAAAGGGCAGAACTGGCTCAAGCCGTAAAGAAAACGCTCCAGATCAAGCGGCCCGGCAGAAGGGAGAATAGACCGGCCACGATCATCGCCCCGACAAACATGTTCATCATCTCTTTGCGGTGTTTCGCAACCTCTTTCCGTCGCACGGCGGCAATACCCATCGGCAGGCCGAGAAGCGTCCACGCGGACAAGGCATGTATCGGGCTGTAATGGGTCTGGAAGATCGCTGTAATGAAGAAGGACGAAATCGCCGTTATCGCCATTGTTACGACCCAGCTCCAGCCAAGTGTCCGATGCAGCCGAAAGCCTTTGGGAGCCAGCATCAGCACGCTGCCGATCATCAAGGTCGCCATCGCCGCCCCGACATGAATGATAACCGCAGAGCCCGCATTCAGCAGAGGCGCGAGGTCGATCCGAAAGCGCGGCACGGCTCCGTGGTCGACCAGGATGGCGGCACTGATCGCTGTATAAACGACGAGCGCGATGGAGACCGTCCAGCTCGTTCTCGAATTGCGTGCGATGTAATTTTTTGGTGTGGGATGGGAGGAAACGTCCGTCATGCTCATTGTGGTGGGTCCTGAAGCGTCTGTAGGTAGCAGCAAATTGCCGACCCCCAGACATTGAGGGACCGTCAGGCTGCCTGCGAACGCGAATGCGCCAAATGGCTGGAAACCTTCGCGAAATGCGGCCAATGTCATTCGCGAAGCGTGAACGAATGAGGGAGTTCAGCTTGCGCATCGCGATTGACTGGAAGAAGCGGCTCCGCGAGCTCGCCATCCTGTCCGGCATAGCCCTATTTCTCGCCTTTCTAAGGCCGTTCGGAACGAGCAGTGGCGCACCGTTGCTTGTCGTCTTTGCATTCTGGTGGCTGCTGATCATCGCCGGTTCGCTGATTGGCGAAACAACGGTCTGGCTGTTCTACAAAGTCCGCCCGCAAGGCCCCGATTGGGCGATGATTGCCATCACATCTCTCGTCACCGCGGTGGGGGTGACGCTATTGCTGTTCGCGATCCAGTCTCTTTCGGCCGGTTATGTGAAGGTCGGGCCAAGCCGTTTTATCGACCTCTACGGATACGTTCTGATCATCTCAATTGCGATGACGCTGCTCGGGTACACGCTGAGCCGCGCATTCAATATGGCCGGGCCGGATTTCGCTCACCGCGTTGACGACCGTCCTGCGGTGGAAGCGTTTCTTGAGCGGTTGCCAGTGAAGTTCCGGACCGCTGATCTCTGGGCAATCACATCGGAAGACCACTATTTGCGCGTGTTCACCAGCCTCGGAAGCGATCTCATTCTCATGAGGCTGTCAGATGCGGAGAAAGAGCTCGCAAGCGTGGATGGCCTGCGCGTCCACCGTTCCTGGTGGGTGTCCCGAACCGGGATCAAGTC
>JAYZBJ010000061.1:0-11242 GCA_036338795.1 Pseudomonadota bacterium
TGATGTGGCAGGCAGCGTCACCTGCGGTCTTGCCTGGCTCCTGTCTCGCGCGCTGTTTCGCCCGCAAGGCCGGGTCGGAACCTGGCCTCTCTTCCTTGTCGCAAGCCTGTTTGCGACTGGGGTCGTGCTCATGATCACAGATGCGACAGCGGTTTCAGACGCTCAGGCAGCGCGTGTGCTCTCCAGTTTCTATTCGCTCGCCTCATCGACCGTGCTGTTGATGACCCTGTTCGAAACGGTGGACGGTATGGGAGACGGCATGGATCGGAGCGAGAGACGCTTTCGCTATGCCTTCCTTATCGGTTACGGCGTGCTGGTCGGCGTGTCGGTGCTGTGGTTCCGCAGTGTGGCGGGAACGTCGGAACTGGGAGAAACCGCGAAGCTGGTCTGTGCGCTGCTGGCGCTTGGCGGAGCGGGTGTGGCCGTTCATGTCCGGCAGCGTTTTGATGGGCGACGGGAGTCGCCGCGCAGCCGGGCGGCCTCCTCTTCAGCCGATACCCATTTGGCGAACCGGATCGTCGCGCTGATGGAATCCGAAGAACTCTTCCGCAACCCCGACTTGCGGGTCCGCGACATCGCGCTACGGGCAGGGCAGCCGGAATATGTTGTCAGCCAGTGCATTACCGGCCCGCTGGGATACGCGAACTTCAACAGGCTGGTAAATGCTTACAGGGTCAGCGCAGCCACCCGAATGCTGGTGGACGAGAACTGTACCCACCTGTCAATTCTGTCGATCGCCATGGAGTGCGGCTTCGGGTCCATCGGCCCATTTAACCGGGCATTCAAGCTGTTGACCGGCATGACACCCCGAGAAATGCGTAATTCGCACTCGCCAGTCATCCAATCAGCAGGTCGCGAGAACTGTCCTTCATAAACGAGCCCACGCCTTAGACGCTGTCGCGGGCCTTAGTCCTCGACCGGCGCGTCCGGATTGCGCACGCGCATCAGGCCATTGCCAATGAAGCTCATCACCAGGTCGCCATCCTGGTTGTAGACGCGGTTCTGCGACCGGGTGAGACCCATGTCGGGACGGCTTTTCATGCGCCGCTTGGACATGAGCTCCATCTCAACGCGCAGCTCGTCGCCCGGATAGACCGGTTTGATCCATTTAAGTTCATCAATCCCCGGTGAGCCGAGGCCAGCCTGCGGTTCACCTGATTGCATCGTTTCGACCATCAGGCGCATCGTCATTGCGGCCGTGTGCCAGCCAGATGCGGAGAGACGGCCGAAGAAGGTCTGCTTGGCGGCCTCGTCATCAAGGTGGAATGGCTGCGGGTCGTATTTGCTCGCAAAATCGATCACCTCCTCACGCGTCACCTTGTAGGTGCGCGGGGCATGCGTGATCGTGCCGATTACCAGATCCTCGAAATATCTCATCCAACGCCACTCCCGTTACAGTCTGCCCCCTAGATGACGGCAGCCAGCTGGATCGCCAAGCCTGACCGTGCGGCAGGCTGGGCCGGGCGTTGGTGTCAGGCGTAGGCGACCCATCCTCGCCAAGTGAAAGCAACATAGAAAAGCGTGACGTCCTGAAAGCCTGCCGCAGTCATCAGGGCTTCGTCATGCTCAGGCGTGAGTAGCGCGACGGCCTTGTCCACGGACTGGCGCGCATTATCAGCGTCTTCTGGCGGCACGCCGCAATTCACGGCAAAACCAGCATAGCGAGACAGCCATCTGGCGCGATCATCACCGTCTTGCGGAAAACTCGAATGCGCGGCCACGAACGGTGAGCCGGGTCTCAGCCGTTTGCGGATTTCCCGCAGCGTCCGCTCGCGTTCTTCGGCTTCGATGAAATGCAGCGTCAGAAGGCAGATTGCGCCATCGAACGGGCCGTCACTGGCCGCATCAATGTACCCCTCAACCAACTCTGCGCGCGAAGCGTGTTCACCCATGGTCCGGGCTGCAAGGGCCAGCATCTTTTCGGCCGGGTCCACGCCTTCAAACGTCCAGCCGGGGTAAAGCTCGGCGAGGGCTTTCAACTCGAGGCCGCCGCCCGCGCCGAGCACCAGTATCCGCCCGGTCTCCGGCACTTTTTCAGCCAGCAGGACACCTGTCATGCGGTGAAGGTCGAAATAGCCGGGCATGAAAAGCGGTGGCCCGTCTGTGTACCGGGCCACGGCCTCTTCATCATTGAAGAACTCAACGAAATCAGTGTCTGCCTGACGCATCCGGTCCTCTTGTGCTGGAGCGTTATAACGTAACATTGCGGAGCAGCTTCGTCAAGCAAGACTCTTGTGCGTTCAGGTCAGTCCTGCTTGATGAGCGCATGCAAACGCTTCTACCCATCGCTGCCGAAATCGGTGAGCGCCTAAAAGCCCGCGGCCAGACCGTCGCGATTTCTGAATCTTCCGCAGGTGGCCTGATCTCCGCAGCACTGCTCGCCCAGGCCGGGGCGTCGGCCTTTTATCGCGGCGGCGGTGTCATTTACACGCCGCAGGCTTTTCGCGGCCTCATGGGGTTGGGCCGCGCGGATATCGAAGGCATGCGCTCATCGACAGAACCCTATGCCCGTGTTCTTGCCCGCACCATACGCGGCAAGCTGGACGCTGACTGGGGACTTTGCGAGACGGGCGCGTCTGGTCCTTCTGGCAATGGTTACGGAGATGCTGCTGGACACACTTGCGTCGCCCTCGTCGGCGAGGATGAAACCGGTCCGCTCGAAATCTCCCGCACGCTCGAAACCGGCCTCAGCGACCATGAAGAGAATATGCGCCGCTTCGCCCATGAAGCGCTGGAGCTGCTGCATAACGCCCTGAGTTAGATCAACTGCCCGCGAAGGCTGCCCTGAAGCTGCTTGACCATCAGTCGCGGCCGGCTCTTACTGCCGGCAGGTGTGAAAGCCGGTGATCATGAATATCCGCTCCTATCGAAGCGAGGATGCCGAGCGGCTGGAAGAAATCTTCCGGCAGGCCGTCCGCGTGATTGGCGGCAAATTCTATTCGCCTGAACAGGTGTCAGCCTGGTCCGGCCCGCGCGTCACAGCGCGGCGGCTGGACGCGATGTACACGGATGGACGGATGACCTTCATCGCTGAGGATGACACCGGGCGTGCGATTGCCTTTTCAGATCTTGAGGCGACCGGCCATGTCGACATGCTGTATTGCGATCCGGCCTTCGCCCGGCAGGGCATCGCCACGGGGCTTCTGAAAGCGGTCGAGGCCAATGCGCGGCTGGCAGGTGTGCGCAAGCTGTTCACCGAAGCCAGCGAGGCGGCGCGGCCTGTCTTTGAGCGGTCGGGTTTCAACGTTCTTTACAGGCGCGACCTCGATGTCGACGGCGTCGCAATTCACAATTGGGCGATGGAAAAACCGCTGCGCTAACGCTGAAGGCCGAGCGTACGAAGCATGAAGTCAGCCCGAGCGGCGACGCTGCTTTTCGGCAGGTCGATGATCGTATAGCCGCGCTTCGGGTAGGCATGGCGCAGCCATTCATACTCAAGCACGGCTGTTTCGAACGAGAGCGGACGCTCCTCATCCTGTTCGTAAAGTGTCTCCCAGGGCGGCGCGAAGAAGACTGGGCTGGAATAGAGGCAGCGTTCACCCAGCATCTTGAGATCTGGTGGTGCCGTGATGGAGAGACGTTCGAAATGAGCAAGAGCATCGACGGCTGAGCGGTCGAAGAAAACCGGAGCATTGATCGAGCGTGTGCGGGCGAGGCTTGCCGACGCAAATTCGATTGCCTTGCGCACGAAGGCATCGGCATTCACCCAGGGCAGGGCGTCGCTGCCGGTCGCCAGCGCCTCTCGCACGATATTCCGGCCGGGTTCTTCAACGGTATGATAGCCACGTCTGGAAAGCTCTGACAGAAGCGTGGACTTGCCGCCGGACGAGCACCCTGAAATCACGATGCGGCGGCGGTCACTCATCAATCTGCGGCCTGGCCCCACGGATGATCCTGATAGACGACCTTCTCGAGATAGAGACCGTCTGCCGGCGCGACTGGTCCGCATTTCGAGCGCTCTTTTGCTTCGAGGATGGTTTTCATCCAGTCAGGGTCGCGCACGCCCCGGCCAACTTCGACGAGGCTGCCAACGATCGAGCGCACCTGCCGGTGCAGGAAGCTGCGCGCGGTTGCCGTGATTTCAACACGGCCTGCGAAATTGTGGACCTCGAGCGTGTCGAGCGATTTTACCGGGCTGGCCGCCTGGCATTCTGCATCCCGGAAGGTTGAGAAGTCGTGCTCCCCGATAAGGTGGTTCGCCGCCCTGTGCATCGCTTCGGTGTCCAGCTTCTGCGGCACACGCCAGACCAGCCCCTTGTCGACCGTCAGGTCTGCGCGGCGATTGATGATTATGTAGCGGTAGGCGCGTCCCGTCGCTGAGAAGCGGGCATGGAAATCCTCACCAATCTCTTCAGCCTGAAGGATGGCAACAGGTTGAGGACGCAGATGAAAGTTGAGCGCGTCCGCGATCTTGCGGATCGGACGCGGCTTGGCGAGTTCGATGTGCGCAACCTGACCTGTCGCGTGAACACCGGCATCGGTCCGCCCGGCGCCCTGCACAAGAACCGGGGCACCATCCAGCTTCGCGCACGCTGCTTCCAGCGCGCCCTGAACGGTTGGCTGATTGTCCTGACGTTGCCAGCCATAGTAGGGGCGGCCATCATACTCTATTAGCAGTCTAACTCTTTGCATTCAGATAAGGATTTCTGTGTGGCCTTCATTACCAAGTTCGAAAAAGACGAGGACCGTAGCTTTAAGAGCGTACATCCAACTGAAGTCGTCGCCAGATACCTCGTCGCGGAAAGAGATGGAAAAACAATTCTTCAGTTGAACACTTATGGGTCTGTCACCCGTGAAATGCCAGGCAAGCTGAGTCAAACCCTTCAGCTCGACCAGAAGTCGGCCGAGGAACTCGTGAATATCTTGAAAGCGGAGTTCAAGTTGCGCTAGCCGACGAACGCGGCCGGATAGGTCAGTTCACCGGTGCGGGGAGCGTCTTCGCGAAGCTCAATTCCCATGAAAGCCTCACCTGACCAGGGCGCGGTGTAGCGCGCTCCGACGGCGGCGGAAAATCCGAACTTCGGATAGTAATCCGTGTGGCCGAGCACGAAGACCAGCCCGCGGCCCTGTCCTTCCATGAGAGTCATGCCCAGCTTGATGAGGCCCCGCCCGATCCCCTGTTTCTGACGGTCTGGTGCCGCGCACATCGGGCCGAGGCCAGCGGTAATGTCCCGTCCATCGACGAGAATCCGGAAAAACTGGATATGGCCGAGTATCTGACGGTCATCATGCGCGACGAGAGAGGCAAGACTGTCGCCATCTTCGGCGAGTCTGGCGACGATCGCTGCTTCCGCTGGTGATCCGAAGCATTCGGTATTGAGGGCGGAGATCGCGTCGGCATCTTCGGGGCGCGCCTGTCTGATCCAGAGGTCTCTCATTCGAAACGCGTGCCTTTCGACACCTTGTTGCCATGCAGGAAGTCTTTCGCTTCCATTGCGCGGGAGCCGGGCTTCTGCAGCTTATGCAGGCGGACTGAGCCGCCGCCGCCGCACGCGACAAGCAATTCATCATCGAGCAGCGTTCCGGGTTCAACGCCGTCATGTCGCTGGTCAGAAAGCTCGCTCATGAGCGCTTTGACCCGGACCGGCTCCTCGTCTTCCTTGGCGCGCCAGTGAAACCAGGCGCCGGGGAAGGGTGATAGCCCCCTGATCTGGCAATCCACCTCAGCGGCCGGGCGGCTCCAGTCAATCCGCTGATCAGCTGCGGATAGTTTGGAAGCGTAGGTGATACCGGCCTCGCTCTGTGGCTGCGCGGCGAGCGAGCCATCTGCGAGCCCGGCCAAGGCACGCGGCGCAAGGCTGGCGGCCAGATCAGCGAGCCTGTCATGCAGGCTCCCCGCAGTGTCCGACGCAGAGATGGGAGTGGCCTCAGTGGCGAGGACGGGGCCGGTATCAAGCCCGGCTTCCATCATCATCGCCTGCACGCCGGTTTCCGTATCGCCTGCCATGATGGCTCGCTGGATCGGGGCGGCGCCTCGCCATCGCGGCAGGAGCGAGGCGTGCATGTTCATGCAGCCAAGGCGCGGCGCATCAAGTACGGCCTGAGGCAGGATGAGCCCGTAGGCAACCACGACGGCGGCATCGAGGTCCAGCGCGGCGAAGGCGGCCTTCTCCTCGTCAGACTTGAGCGATTTCGGTGTACGCACCTCACAGCCCCGCTCTTCGGCGAAGCGATGTACCGGGGTCGGTGTCAGCTTTTTGCCACGACCAGCCGGGCGCGGTGGCTGTGAGTAGACGCAAGCGATCTCATGACCGGCATCCGCCAGAGCGGCGAGAACAGGTACAGAAAAGTCAGGGCTGCCCATAAAGGCAAGGCGAAGCGGTTTCGTCATGCTGCGGGGTCTAGCGCGGAGGCGCGGAAGTGCAAGGTGGCAGGGGCGTCAGCCGCCCCGTTCATATCAGCGCGAACTGGCTGAAGCAGCAGACTGGCCTGCTCGTGAACGCGACTAGGCGACGTTCGCTGGCGCGGGACGGGCCTTGGCCTTGAAGCGGTTGGCTTTCTTCACCTTGTCGAGTGCGCGCTGGCGTTTCAGGCGCGACAGGTGATCGATGAAGAGCGTGCCTTCCAGGTGGTCCATCTCATGCTGGATGCAGACAGCGTACATACCTTCGGCGATTTCTTCGACTTCCTTGCCGTTATAGTCGAGGTACTTCACGCGGCATTTGATCGGGCGCTCAACTTCGTCGAACACGTCCGGCACCGACAGGCAGCCCTCTTCATAGGGGGCAAGATCTTCTGTCAGCGGCAGGATTTCAGGGTTCACGAAATAGCGCGGCGCCGGCTCTTCGCCTTCGCCTGCCAGGTCCATCACGATGACACGCAGCGGTACGCCAACCTGAATGGCAGCAAGGCCAATGCCTGGGGCGTCGTACATGGTTTCAAGCATGTCATCCATCAGCGCGCGGATTTCATCCGTGACGCCGCCCTCAACGGGCTTGGAGACTTCCTTCAGACGCGGGTCCGGGACGGTGATGATTTCGCGAATAGCCATGCAGCGAAAATAGGGGGAGGGCCGCCCAAAATCAACGCTGAGCCGCTGCTCACGCCGCATCCTCTTCGTCGTCATCGTCAGCGCTTGAGAAATCCAGCTCGCCCGTACGGTCAGGCAGCATGGCGCGTTTCTCTATGGTTTCGATCTCCGGGACCGACTTTTCGGGTGGTGCGATCTGCAGATCCTCGAACTTGCGCGCTGCGGGAAGGACGCGGCTGGTGAGGCTGGAGCCAAGCTTGTTGTAGGCGTCCACCGCGCCGTTCAACGACTTCCCGACCTTCTCGACATGGCCACCGAGCGTGGTGAGGCGCGCATAGAGGTCGCGGCCCAGTTCTGCCGCCTGGCGCGCATTCTCGGTCGCCTGCTCCTGACGCCAGCCATACGCTACGGCCTTGGCGAGCGCGAGCAGGGTGGACGGTGTCACCACGATCACCTGACGCGCGGCCGCGAAGTCAAACAGGTCCGGCTCATGCTCCAGGGCGGCGACGTAGAAATTCTCTCCGGGGATAAACAGCGCCACGAAATCCACGCGCTTTGAGAAGGCGCTCTGATAATCCTTGGAGCCGAGCGTCTTGATATGGTCGCGCACTTTTTTGCCATGCGCCTGAAGATAGGCTTTGCGGCGTGCCGGATCAGTCTCGTCCAGTGCCTTCAGGTAATCTTCGATGGAGACCTTGGAATCGACCACAATCTCCCGGCCACCCGGCAGCTTGATAATGACATCCGGACGAATGGATTTCTCGTCCACGCGATCATGGACCTGCTCATTGAAATCGCAGTGGGCCGAGAGACCAGCATGCTCCATGACGTTGCGCAGCGTGGTCTCGCCCCAGCGGCCACCCCCCTTCGGGGCGGACAGCGCGGTGACGAGCTTGTTGGTCTCGGTCGTATGCAGCTTCAGGCTCTCACCAATGGCTTTGACCTGCTCCTGAATGGCTGACTTGTCCTGCGCGCGGACCTTCTCAAGGTCAGCGACCTTCTTCGCAAAGTCCTCAAGGTTCTTGCTGATCGGGTTCATCAGCTCCTTCAGATTGGACTGTGCGCCTTCCTTGTGGCGTTTGAAGTGTTCATCAGCCTGGGTGAGGAAGCGGCGGCTCGACTGGTCAAGAACGCGCTGCGCCAGATCGGCAAACTTCTTCTCGTCTTCTTCGCTGCGGGCTTCGGCGCGGGCAAGGTCTTCGCGCGCCTGCTGCGCGACCAGCGTCTGCGTCTTCAGTTGCTCGCGCAAATCCTCCCGCTCAGCTTTCGCGGTCAGAAGCAATTGCTGCGTGTGGGAGAGGTCCCGCTCAATGTCGCCGGTGCGGTTGCGCAGCTCACCCTTTAGCCAGAGCGCGACCCCTGCCAGACCTGCAGCGAAGAGGAAAATGATGAGGTGGATAAGGTCGAGCGTGACCGTGCCAATCGTGATGAGTGCGTCCATGGGCCTTTTCTAGTCCGATTCGGCTTGACTCTCTGCCGTGAACGCTCAGAACATACAAGGAACAAATGGCGACGTCCAGCGAGGACCGGAAAAGAGAGACGGATTGACCGGATTGGATACAGCTTCTCTGAAGGCGTTCGCGCTTCGCCATGCCTGCTCTCCCGACGAGGCAGATGACCTTGTACAGGAGGCCCTTCTGGCGGCCATCGAAACGGGGCGCACAGATTTCATGTCAGGCCAGACCCGCGCCTGGTTAAGGGGCGTTATTCGTAACAAGTCGAGGATGACGGCGCGTGGCGCGGCCCGCCGGAAAGCCCGTGAGGCCGACTGGTCTCGCGCGCGCGAGGCCGAAACAGTCATGGGTGTGCCCGATATACCGGATGTCTCCATCCTGCCGCCGTCTTTGCGCCTTGTCGCGATGCTGGGATTTTCCGGGGCGACGCGGCCGGAGATTGCGTGGCTGTTGGGCTTGTCCGACACAGCGCTGCGCCAGCGGATCTCGCAATTGAAACGTGCGCTCGCCAGCCTTCCAGACAGCCCGCCTGCAGATGCGCTCAAGGGCGCGCTTCCCTTCGGCGTGCTTCGCCGCAGCATGTTCGATCATCTTCGCCAACGCGGCGGATTTCTCGCCAGCCATGATCCCGATGGGCATATTTTTGTGCTCTCCAGCTCACAAAACCGCACCGCACGGCAACAAGCGGGTGAGCAGACCGAAGAGGAGACAGTTCAATGCTCGCAAATTTGAGACTCGGCGCCATCGTGTTCAATGTTGACGATATCGGCCGCACCGAAGCTTTCTATCGTGAAACCCTTGGCCTCACGCTGACCCGTATGCCGGGAGAGCCGGGGGAGAGCGATGGTGCCGACTGGCTCATGGGGGAGCTTGCTGGGAATGTCAGCATTCTCTTTTTCCAGGCGCCAGGCACGCGCGGTGACAGCCCCATCCCGGTTTTTGAACTGGCCGATGGAGGTATCGAAGGGGTGGTGGAGGGCCTCGCCTCAAAGGGGGTGACAATCGTCACGCCCGTATCCCACGCGCCTGATGGCGGCCTGACAGCTGATTTCGCTGATCCGGACGGGCATGTCCTTTCGCTCTATCAGGAACCGGGCAAGGCCCCCTAGAAAACCCCCATGGCGAGACCCGCGGCCATGGCGGCGCCGAGATCCCGGCATTTCTGAAGGTCTTCCTCGCCGATGGCCTTGTCGGCGAGGATTTCTTCCTGAGTCTGCGCGTGCGTGCAGATAATGAAAGGTTCCTGCGCCATTTTCAGTCGCCAGCCCGTTGCGATGCGCGCGGTCTGTCTCTGTGCGTTTTCGCCGTCCGACCCGGCGCATGTCATCTGCGCATAAGGCCGCCCCTCGATCTTGCCGAGGACCGGATAATAGGAACGGTCGAAAAACTCCTTCATCCCGCCGGCAATCGCGGCGAGATTTTCCGGAGCGCAGAAAATGTAGCCGTCAGCGGCGAGCAGGTCGTCAGGGCCTGCATCTTCCGCCCATGTCAGCACGGTTTCGCAGCCCTCCTCGGCGTGCGCGGCCTCATGGGCGGCCTTGGCCATCTGCTCGGCGCCGCCGGTGCGGGAGAAGTAGACGATGAGAAGTCTGGGCATGCGGCTGGCATAGACGCATGCGCGCTGACTTCCAAACGCCTATCGCGCGAGACGCGCCGCGCCAGCCCAGCCGACCAAGGTCACTGCTACTGCGCCAATAATCATCCAGACCGGATGTGGAATGGCAATCAGCGTCATTCCCATCATGGCCAGCATGACGGCTGCCACGGCCAGGCCAGTCCATGACACGCCGCGCGAGATTTTGAGTGCGGTGAAGCACCCGGCCAGCACACCAAGGAACCAGGCCACGAGTACGGCGATTTTTGCGCCGAGCGGGATCTGGTCCATGATAGCCGCAAGCGCTTCAGGATCGCTGAGATCCGTGCCCTCTGGCGGTGGAAAGACAAGGTGCCCGATCGCTTCGGTGACGAAGACGACAAGCCCTGCAACGACAACGCCCGCAACCACTGACAGAATAGACCGTATCATCGGTTTCCCTCCCCTCTGTTTGAGGAAAGTTTAGGAGGCGCTATCGCGTGAAGGCAAGCGCCTAGACGTTGAACCGGAAGTGCAGCACGTCGCCTTCCTTGACGATGTACTCCTTGCCTTCCTGGCGCATCTTGCCGGCTTCCTTGGCCGCAGATTCCCCGCCGCACGCGATGAAATCCTCATAGGCGATCGTTTCAGCGCGGATGAAGCCCTTCTCAAAGTCACCATGGATGACGCCAGCAGCTTGTGGCGCGGTCCAGCCCTTGCGGATGGTCCAGGCGCGGGCCTCTTTCGGGCCGACGGTGAAATAGGTCTGCAGGCCGAGCAGGGTGTAGCCCGAATAGATCAGGCGATTGAGGCCAGGTTCTTCGAGACCCTGCATTTCGAGGAATTCTGCGCGCTCATCAGGGGCGAGCACGGCCATCTCTGCTTCGATCTGCGCAGAGATGACGACAGCCTCTGCCCCCTCTTTCGCTGCGCGTTCGAGAACGGCCTCGGAATATTTGTTGCCCGTCGCGGCGCTGTCTTCATCGACGTTCGCAACCAGCAGGACAGGCTTGGCCGTGAGGAGTTGCAGCATGCGCCAGGCCTTGCGGTCTTCCTTTGGAACCTCAGCCATGCGGGCTGGGCGGCCTTCATTGAGTTCAGCCAGCGCCAGGTCCAGCAGGGCCAGCGTTTCCTTGGCTTCCTTCTCTCCCGACTTGGCTTTCTTCTCGACGCCCGCGCGGCGTTTTTCGAGGCTTTCCATGTCGGCGATCATCAGTTCGGTCTCGACGATTTCGAGATCGGCAA
>JAYZBJ010000062.1:0-10952 GCA_036338795.1 Pseudomonadota bacterium
GAGAACCTGTGGCACCTGTCCAACATGTTCCGCGTGCCTGCTGGCGAGTCCCTGGCCGACAAGATCTGCGCGCGCACCTTTGCCGACCGTGTGTTCTTCACGAACTCCGGCACCGAGTCCGTCGAATGTGCGCTGAAGGCAGCTCGCAAATATCACTGGTCGAAGGGCGACGAGGGACGGATTGAATTCGTGACCTTTACCGGCGCGTTCCACGGCCGCTCACTCGGCGCGATCAATGCCGGCGGCAACCCGAAATACCTTGAGGGATTCGGGCCGGAAATTCCGGGCTTCAAGCAAATCGAGTGGGGAGACCATGACGCGCTCGATGCGGCTGTGACTGACAAGACCGCCGCAGTGTTCGTTGAGCCGGTGCAGGGTGAAGGCGGTGTTCGCGCCATGCCAGAGCAATGCCTTACCGGGCTTCGTAAACTGTGTGATGAGCGTGGTGCACTGCTAATCTATGACGAGATCCAGTGCGGCATGGGCCGGACGGGACAGCTGTTTGCCTATGAATGGGCGGAGAATGCTGCGCCAGATATCATGTGCCTGGCCAAGGGCATTGGCGGGGGCTTCCCATTGGGTGCCTGCCTCATGACGGAAGAAGTCGGCTTGCCGATGCAACCGGGCTCGCACGGCTCGACCTATGGCGGCAATCCGCTGGCCATGGCCGTTGGCAACGCGGTCTGGGACATCGTCGCTGACGAAGCATTCCTCGAAGAGGTGCGCCGCGTCTCGGGCACGGTGCAGCAAGGATTGAAGTCGCTTGCAGACAGCCATGCCGACAAGGTTGATGGCGTGACGGGCAAGGGCCTTCTGACTGGTCTTAAGCTTAAGGCTTTGCCGAAGCCGGTCCAGAATGCATGCCGCGCGAAAGGCCTGCTGGTTGGTGTTGCCGGCAATAATGTCCTGCGCCTCGCCCCGCCGCTCGTGATCAAGGATGAGGACGTCCGCAAAGCTGTCGCCGTCATGGATGAAGCACTCGGGGAGTGGGAGCTCGACGCCTGATCTTCGTTGCTCTCTGAACAAGAATAAAAAAGCCGGCACCCGAAGGTGCCGGCTTTCTTTTTGTCTGCCAGATGGCGTGGGGCCTATTTCATGCCCTTCATGCCCATGCGGCCGATTTCGGCACGGCCCACGACCATGTGGTGCACTTCGTCCGGGCCGTCTGCGAGGCGCAGCGTACGCTGGCTGGTGTACATGTCAGCGAGCGGCGACCATTGCGAAACACCGGTTGCGCCGTGGATCTGGATCGCATCGTCGATGATCTTGCAGACCCGCTCAGGCACCATGGCTTTCACCATTGAAATCCAGACGCGGGCTTCGCGGTTGCCAAGCACGTCCATTGCCTTGGCAGCCTTGAGAACCATGAGTTTCATGGCTTCAATCTCGATGCGGGCGCGGGAGACTTTCTCTTGGTTGCCACCGAGTTTGATAAGCGGCTGGCCGAATGCGTCGCGGGACATGCCACGCTCAAGCATCAGGTCGAGCGCTTTCTCGGCTGCACCGATGGAGCGCATGCAGTGGTGGATCCGGCCAGGGCCGAGGCGCAGCTGGGAAATTTCGAAGCCGCGGCCAACGCCGAGCAGGATATTCTCTTCCGGCACTTTGACGTCCGTGAAACGGATGTGCATGTGGCCGTGCGGCGCGTCGTCCTTGCCGAAGACCTGCATGCCTTCGAGCACTTCAACACCGGGCGTGTCGATCGGGACGAGGATTTGCGATTGCTGCTCGTGCGCCTGGCCGTCAGGGTTCGTCTGAACCATCACGATCAGGATTTTGCAGCGTGGGTCGCCAGCGCCCGAAGCGTAATACTTCTCGCCATTGATGACCCATTCGCCGTCCTTGAGGACCGCCTGGGTGCGCACGTTGCGAGCGTCGGAACAAGCCGAGTGCGGCTCGGTCATCACAAAGGCAGAGCGGATTTCGCCGTTGAGGAGCGGCTTCAGCCACTTCTCTTTTTGCGCAGGCGTACCGACGCGCTCAAGCACTTCCATGTTGCCGGTGTCTGGCGCCGAACAGTTCAGGCACTCTGATGCCAGCTTGTTCTTGCCGAGCTCAGCCGCGATGTAGGCGTAGTCGAGGTTGGACAGGCCTTCGCCCGTCTCGGCATTCGGAAGGAAGAAGTTCCAGAGTCCTTGTGACTTGGCCTTGTCCTTGACCTTTTCGAGCATTTCCAGCTGACCGTCGACATAAGACCAACGGTCTGCACGGCCTGCACCAAGCTCGTGGAACTTGACGCTCATCGGGTCAACTTCTTCCTTGATGAACTTCTTCACCGCTTCATAGAGCGGCACAGCTTCTTCCGACATGCGCAGGTCGTTCAGCGGATCGCGCACATCCATCTTTTCGAGGGTTCCGGTGTCCATGGTTTCAATCTCCTCCCAGAGACTCTAGCGTGAATGGTTGGGTGCCGGGGCAGAGGGGTTTGCGTTTCTGCCTTGAGGGGCTATTGTTTCACTAGTGAAGTATATCGGTCGCAGTATCGCGGCGCAAGGGCAGAGAATGGCAAACAGACCAAAAAATCCGCGGCTCTACTCCAGACTCCAGATCGCAGCCCAGATGCTGCGCAAGGTGACGGACCGCCAACTCGTTGATGCAGCAGGAATTACTGCGCCTCAACTCGGCGTGCTGACCCGCGTGGCTGCCGACACCGAGCTGAACCAGACGCGGCTAGCAAGAGAGCTGCGCCTCAACGATAGCGCAATCACCGCCATGGTCCGGCGGCTGATCGGTCTGGGCATGCTGGAAAAGACCCGCAGTGAAATCGATAGTCGTGCGTGGGTGTTGAAACTCACGCCGGAAGGTGAAACGGCGATTCAGCGCGCCAGCGAAAACATGCTGTCGATCAACAACCGGATCGAGGAAGAGTTCGGGGCTGCCGGGCTCGACGAGTTTGTCGACAAGCTCAACAGCCTCATAGAAATCTGCGACGTTGAACAGTCAGTCGACGCGGACGCCTAGGCGCCAGCACTGTCGCGCTGGGCCATGTGATCGAACCATCGAGCCACGTTCTTGTAATCACGGTTCAGCGGCTGACCGACCTGTTCGCCGAATGCGAGGAAGCAGAACAGTAGCACATCGGCGAGCGTAAAGCGGTTTTCGACAATGTAGTCGCGGCCTTCCAGCTGCGCGTCGAGGAAAGCGATCTTGTCCTGTGCGACGGCTTTGAGGCCGTCGGCCGCTTCAGGTAGGCAACGCATGCGGTCTTTGAACATCGGCAAGCCTTCAGCATAGCGAAAGCCGTTCGTCAGGGGCTCCACGATGTTCAGGTCCACCCAGCGGGTCCAGCGGCGCGTCTGGGCGCGTTCGAGCGGCGTCGCACCAATCAGGCTTTTGCCCGGCTGGGTCTCGTCCAGATACTCGCAGATCGCTGTGATCTCCGTGATCAGCGTACCGTCATCGAGAACGAGGGCGGGCATTTGACCGGCGGGATTGACGGCCAGATAGGGCTCCTGGCGATTTGCGCCCGCCATGATGTCGACCTCTTCCTTTGGCATCGACACGCCGCGCTCGGCCATGAACATCCGGACGACATGCGGGTTCGGACCGACAGAATTGTATAGTTTCACTTGAACCTCCCTCTTTTATCGCCGGGAGGGTAGCGAGCTCATGCCCCACGGCAAGCAGGGACGCCGCGTCAGTTGTCGCCTCGGTGTTCGCGTGCCCTAACTTCGCGGGAGAGCACGCCATTCGTTTCCGCGCCAATACAGATGGCAGCCGCAGAGAGCCAAAGCCACATCAACAGTGCCACCGCCGCGCCTAGCGATCCAAAGGTCTCATTGTAGTCGGCAAAGCTTCCAAGGTAGAACGAAAAGCCGACCGAGGCGGCAAGCCAGATCGCGCCGGCGACCAGTGTACCGGGCAGGACAGGGCGAGTGCGGGTCTGTGAATGTGCCACACCATGTGGCCGCGCGATGCGATAGAAGACGTATATGCCGCCAAGAAACAGGCTGAGCAGGCCGAGCCAGCGAATGATCCGCGCCAGGGCATCGAGAAACGCGCCAAGCTGCAGCGCCTCGAGGATTGGCGGTACGGCACCGATCGCGGCAAGGGAGAGGAGGGCGAAGACGATGCCGCCGCCCGTGAAGGCAAGCGCGATGAGGTTTTGCTGAATGAAACCTCGCTTCTTTTGCCGATCGTAGGTGACGGCCACTGCCGTTAGCAGCGCATTTGCTGCACGCGAAGCAGACCAGAGGGCTAGCAGCAGCGAGGCGAGTGCGCCCCATGACAGTCCGGCCGCCTGACTCTTGGCGATGCGGACCATCTGATCGGAGATCAGCTGATAGGCAGAGCTGGGAAGCACCGCTGACAGGAAATCGAGATACTCCCGTAATTCCGCATCCGTGGTAAAGACGCCCCAGACCATCAGGGCGCAGGCAATCGCCGGGAAGACGGACAGGAAGGCGTAAAACGCGACGCCGCCCGCAACGAGGGCGACATCGTGCTCGCCCGCGCGGCCTGCGATCCGCGCACTCGTTCGGGCGACGGGAGCTGCGACCTGCGTCCAGACGGGCGACTGTCGCAATGATTTTACGAAAGCGGGTTGATCCATGTCGATGCAACGGACGTCGCCGCGCCTGCGTTCCGCGCGCGTGTCAAAGGGTTGACGTCAGAACGCTGCCGCGCTGCTTGAAGAGTGGACTGGCAATTGAACAAGGAAGCCCCGAAATATGAAGAGGGCACGTACATGGCTGGCCCTGTCCTTTTGGGGCTCATGATCATTTTTGCCTTGCAAAACATGGCCGTGATCCAGGTCAATTTTCTCGGCCTCGGCTTCGAAACGCGGCGCATTTTCCTGATACTTGTGTGCCTCGTGATCGGCTTCGCGCTCGGCAAGTCGATCAATCTGCGGCGGCTCGGACGGTGAGTCCGACTACTTGAGCCGGAGGCAGAAAGGTTAGTCCTCTCGACCTCCATCTTCCATGCGTACGCGGATTTCTCCCGCATTGCGGAAGTTGATATCGCGCTGTGGGAACGGAATTTCGATATCGTGTTCGGTGAGGGCAGTGTGGAGCGCCCAGTAATAGTCTGCGGCGACACGGGATGGTTTCTTCACCGCTTCCTCTGTCAGCCAGACCACCAGTTCAAAGTCGAGTGCTGAATCACCGAACCCGACCAGCCAGACCTGGGGTTCCCGGCCCGGTGTGTCCTGATAGGTCCACTGGACCTCATTTGCAGCTTCAAGCGCGGCCTTCTTCACGATTTCCTTGTCAGCTGAATAGGTGACGCCAAAACCAACGCGCATGCGACGGCGAGCGTCGCGCAAAGTCCAGTTGGTAACCTGTGCCTTGATGAATTCCTCGTTGGGAACGAGGATATCGACATTGTCATTGGTGGTGACCAGCGTCGACCGGATATTGATCTCTTTGACAAGGCCCGTCACGCCGGATTGAAGCTCAATGAAGTCTCCGACTTTCACAGAGCGTTCGAACAGGATGATGATGCCGGAGATGAAGTTCGAGAAGATCGACTGAAGGCCGAAACCGATACCAACGCCGAGAGCGCCGCCGAACACGGCAAGCGCCGTCAGGTCCACACCAAGTGTCGAGACGGCGATGAGGATCGCCGCTGTCATGAACCCGACCTTGAGCACCTGGCCCAGCAAGCCGGCCATGGACGGATTCAGCGCCTTGTTGTGGCTTAGCTGGGACTGGGCCGCATCGCCAGCGATACGCCCGATCCATAGAGCGACGACCGCAATAACGATGCTGGTAATCACGCGGAGCAGGGTCACCTCGACGCCGGCAACGCTGAACGCCGCCGCATTCATGGCGTCGGTGACCGGGCCAAGAAGGTGCAGGATGTAGAGGGCGGCCACTGTCCACGCCAGAACAGCGATGGCTGTCTGCCAGAAGCCTTCCTTCATGTTGGACGTGACGAAGCGGACAACGATCCACGCATTCATCAGGCTCGCTGCAATCCTCAACCCCTCATTGGGGATGCCGATCGAGTCGAATGCGACGGTGGCAATCCAGAGGAAGACCACGATGAAAGCTGGCCAGACGATATTTGCCAGCGAATTGGCGAGCCGCGCCAGAATGTCATTCTGCTCGCGTCCATTGGCATATTTGCGAAGCCGGCTGGTCGGGTAGCGGGAACAGAGCCAGCCAAGGGCAACCGCTGCCAGAAACGCGCCGGCCTGCCAGAGGGATGCCCAGGAGATGAAGTTTTCACGCAAGCTCTGAGCGGTGTCGACGGCCTGATCTTTTAGCTCATCCCAATTCAGGTCGGGGGCGGCGTCTGCTTCGGCCTCAGAATCGGCGGACTCTCCCTCGCTCGGGCCATTAATGTCCGGTTGCGGGTCCGATTGCTGCAAGCCGAGTGAAAGCAGCCAGTTTGCTAGAGCCATTTTAGCTTCCTGAAGATCCAGAATTGTATGCCCATCAATACCACGAGCATGCCGACCGTGATCCAGAAGGCGTTGCCGGATTCCACGCCAGGCACACCGCCGACATTGATGCCCAGCAGCCCTGTGATGAAGCCGAGCGGCAGGAAGACTGCGGCGACGATGGAGAGCATGTACATCGTCTGGTTCATCCGGGCGGCGGCGCGATTGTTCAGGTCATCTTGAAGGACGATCGCGCTTTCCTTTGAAACGTCGAGGTCATCGAGGTACCGTTGCAGGCGCTCTCCTGTCTCGCGGATATCGGCGAGATTTTCCTCCGACAACCAAGCGGGTGGATTTTTCTGAATGGTTTTGAGCGCCTCGTGCTGCGGGGACATGTGGCGCTTCAGAGCGAGGCAGTTACGGCGGATTTCAGCGATTTTGGTGAGCATCGCATCGGTGTCGCGCTCATCCTCATCCTGATCCTCCATCGCGTCGATATGATCGTTCATGTCGACGATAGCGTGACTCATTTTCGCGACCATGCGTTCGAGCAGGGCTGAGAAGAGGTCGCCCGCGGTCTCGGGTCCTTTGCCGGCAAGAAGTTCAGCGTGGATATCGCGGGGCGTCTGCAAGCGTCGACGGCGCAGCGTGATGAGGCGAGAGCCATCACACCAGATCTGCATCGCAATCATGTCTTCCGGTTCAGCACCCGGATTGAAGTTGATCCCGCGAAGAACCGTGATCAGCGCCTTGTCTTCCCTGAAGGCGCGCGGCCGGGTCTCGTTGGAAAGCAGAAGCTCAGCGGTCGCTTCATTCAGGTCGAGGCGGTCTTCGAGCCAGTCATCAAGACCGTCATGTGCGCGGTCGAGGTGAAGCCAGAGATAATCGCTTCCAGATTGCGGCGCCCAATGTTGCGCGTCAGCCCAGCTGAGGGGAGCGCAGCCGCCGCTACCGTCCAGAGTGCACCCGAAGAGCAATGGCCCGTCTGGTGGAGAGTCGGGCAAACCTGCTGTAATGGAGGGCTTTCTGTCTTCCATTCTGCCGATGGTAGATGCAATCGCTTGGCTGGCAAGTCATCGACATGGCAGCGTCTGGACACGGGCCGGTTGTCACGTCGTTCGGGCTGGCCCTAGGCACAGGCGTCAATTTCCATTAAGGCGCGCGCTTTGGTTCATGACTACGCACCTCGCGGCAGGAGGGAAAATGGCAATCCGGCACTTCCTCGATCTCTGGCAGCTCGAAGCATCTGAATTGCGCGCCATTCTCGATCAGGCCCATGCGATGAAGGCGGCGCGCAGCGGCTGGCCGAAAGGCAAGGTCGATGCGGATGCGCCCCTCGACGGATACATCCTCGCGATGATTTTCGAGAAGTCTTCCACGCGCACACGTACGAGTTTCGATGTTGGCATCCGGCAGCTCGGCGGGTCGTCCATCGTGCTGAATGCCAGTGACATGCAGCTTGGCCGCGGCGAAAGCATTGGCGATACCGCACGTGTCCTGTCTCGCTATGTCGACATGGTGATGATCCGCGCCAACGATCATGGCGACGTGGAAGATTTCGCCGAGTCGGCCAGCGTGCCAGTCATCAACGGACTGACCGACCGATCGCACCCGTGTCAGATCATGGCGGACCTGATGACGCTGGAAGAGCATGGCGTCGACCTTAAAGACGCGCGTCTCGCCTGGGTTGGTGATGGCAACAATGTCTGCTCTTCCTTCATACATGCAGCGGCCAAGTTCGGCTTTACGCTGGCGATTGGCACGCCCGATCGGTTTGCGCCAGAAGAAGACGACGTCGAGCTGGCGCGGGAGCTTCAGGGGCGGATCGAGCTTTACGAAACCGCTGAGGACGCTGTGGCGGCCGCCGATGTTGTGATCGCCGATACTTTCGTCTCCATGGGCGATACCGATGCCGATGAGCGTCTTGATGAGCTTGAGCCATTTGCCGTGACCGAAGAACTCATGGACCTGGCTCAGCCGGGCGCGAAATTCCTTCACTGTCTTCCGGCCCACCGCGGCGAGGAAGTTGATAGTGAGGTCATCGACGGGCCGAATTCGCTTGTCTTCGATGAAGCTGAAAATCGCCTACACGCTCAGAAGGCCATCATGCGCTGGTGCGCAGACAAATAAGTCTCGCCCGAAAATTGCCCTTAAAATACCGCTGGCTAAGGCTGGCTTCGCATGTGTAATCTCCTTTCACATCAGGAAGAGGGGACCTTTCCATGCGTGTTTTGATTGCTGCTGCCATTGCCGGTGTGGGCGCCATGCCCGTAGCCGCGCAGGAAGCCGATGTGTTTGGCAAGCCGTACTGGGTCGACAGGCCCGTCATGGAAGTGATGGGGCGTGCCGAAGTCGAGTTCGAGCCGAACCGCGCAACCTTCGCCGTCAGCTACAAGGAGTCGGCGGAGACCTCAGACGAGGCGATGAAGAAAGCCGTCCAGAAGGCCCGTTCAGCCTATCAGGCCATGAAGGATATTGCCGGCGAGGCTGCGGTAATTACCAGCTCAGTCGGCGTCACCGCCTTCTATGAACAGTACAAGACGGACGATGACCGTGTCGTGGAGAACCGCCGGGCTGACAAGGTCGTCGGCTACGCCGCAACGGCTTCGCTGAATGTCACGCTCGAAGATGTCAGCAAGGCAGGCGACGTCCGCGCCGCAGCACTGGCGCTCGGACCAGATTACTCATCGTCGCTGTCGACCAGCCTCGAGCGTACATCCGAAATGCTGATCGAAGCGCAGAAGGTCGCGATTGAGGATGCTCGCCAACGGGCCGCCATGTCGGCTGACGCGGCGGGTGTGAAACTGGGCAAGGTGCTGGTTGTGCAGGAGGGCGACGGTCCATGCCTCGGCGAATGGTCGAATGGGGCAGGCAGCTACTATCCGTCTTTCTCTACGCCGCCACCCCCACCTCCGCCGCCGCCTCCACCGCCAGCGCCTGCACCCGGTTCGGGCAGCTATTCGGTGAACATCGCTGTCTCCGCTGATGATATCGCGTCCTTGCGCCTGCCGTCGGACGCTGCGTCAGAGGATATCCGTTCCTCGGTCTGCATGGTGTACGAACTCCGCTAGCGGGCCTCTCGCCGGGGCAGGCTTTCCAAGGGTTCGAACTGCTGACAGTGTGACAGGGCAACATGTGAAAGAGCGGTGCAGTCATAAGTGCCGCCGACATGTTCGCCGAGGAAACACTGGAGGAAGACCCATGAAAGCTGCCGTGATGCGCGCGCCGAACCAGCCGCTCTCGATCGAGGATGTCAGCATCTCGAAACCCGGACCGCGTGAGGTGCTTGTCCGTCTCAAGGCGGTTGGCGTCTGTCATTCGGACGTTCATTTCTGGGATGGCGCTTTCCCGGCTGAATTGCCGGTTATTCTCGGGCATGAAAGCGCCGGCGTTGTCGAGCAGGTTGGCAGCATGGTCAGTGCGGTAAAGCCGGGCGACCATGTCGTGTCGATCCTCTCGCCGTTTTGCGGCACGTGCGAGTTCTGCATGTCCGGTCATATGTCGGTGTGCCACACGGTGAACCGGGATTTCTTCAACCGCGATGACGAGGCAGAGCCGCGCCTGAAGGCCGGAGCGGAGAAGGTCAACCAGTTCCTGAACCTCTCTTCTTTCGCCGAGCAGATCCTTGTGCATGAGAACGCGCTGTGCGCCATTGATCCGGAAATGCCGATGGACCGCGCCGCCCTCATTGGCTGCGGCGTGATTACAGGGGTGGGCTCTGTCTTCCATGCGGCACAGGTGGAGCCGGGCTCGACAGTCGCCGTGGTCGGCTGCGGCGGCGTCGGCTTGTCGACGATCAATGGCGCAGCGATCGCCGGCGCGTCGCGGATTATCGCGATCGACCTTTCGGATGAGAAGCTGAAGATGGCGAAGACTTTCGGAGCCACGGATTTCGTGAATCCAAAGAATGGCGATCCGATCGAACAGGTTAAAGAGTTGACGGGCGGCGGAGTGCATTACTCATTCGAGTGTATCGGCCTGAAGCAGACGGCAGAGCAGGCCTACATGATGCTGCGCCCGCGCGGTGTATCCACGATTATCGGCATGATCCCGCCAGGTGTGAATATCGAAGTGCCTGGCATCGAATTGCTCGTCACCGAAAAACGGCTGCAAGGTGCGGTCATGGGCTCGAACCGGTTCCGCATCGACTTCCCGCGCCTGATCGAACTCTACAAACAGGGGCGGTTGCATCTCGACGACCTCGTGTCGGATCGTATCGGGCTCGACGGGATCACGGGCGCATTGCAGAATCTCAAGGATAATAAGGGCACCGTGGCACGACAGGTCGTCGTCTTCGACTAAGGCCGGCGCGCCATCGCCGCGGTCTCGTGCCCTGAGTCCAGCTTTATGGAGCGAAGCTGGACTTTCTTCAGCCCTGCCGATGCTGCCCTGAGAAGCGCGCGGCCGCTGGCCGTGCGTGCGTCGAACCGCCGTTGGGCAAGCTGCGCCAATGTGTCTCTTGTCCAGTTCTCGCGGAACGAGAGCGCGCCGCTGTGTCTTTCTCTGGGAGAACAACCTCTCAGAACGAAGGACACATTATGGCTGACAACGCCCTCGTGACTATCAATCCCGCAAATGGCGAAGAAATCGCGCGCTACGATTTCATGCGCGATGCGGATGTCAC
>JAYZBJ010000063.1:0-4739 GCA_036338795.1 Pseudomonadota bacterium
CGCAGACCTGTATGATACTGCATTCGTGCTCTACGCGCTCGCGAATGCTTCCCGGCGCGGCAACGACGCGGCACTTCCGGCAGCGCAGGCAATCCTCAAGTCTGTCGATGTGATGCTCGCGGACGCAGCCTCCGGTGGATATGCCGAAATGCTGCCAAAAGGCAGCCAACGCCTGCAGAACCCGCACATGCATCTGCTCGAAGCGTGCCACGCATTGCACGCGGCAGATCCCGATGGGGCTCATCTCAAGCGCGCTAACCAGATCGTGCAGCTGTTCACCGAAAAGATGCTGGACGGCGAAACCCAGACCTTAGGAGAGTATTTCAAACCCGACTGGTCAGCTGAAACCGGGGACGCTCATGAGATTGTCGAGCCGGGTCATCAGTTCGAATGGGTCTGGCTGCTGCATCGACATGCCGAGCTGACCGGCAATGACCTGCATTCCGCGCTCCCGGGACTATACGATTTCGCCGTGCGGACGCTGGACGCCGATGGCCGCGCATTCACTGGCGCACGCCGCGACGGAACCGTTTGCGATCACTCCCGTCGCACTTGGATGCAGACCGAAGCATTGAAGGCTCACCTCGCCATGATGGAACTCGATTTCGACAATCGCGCCGGGCACGACGCCCGTGCGGTACAATGTTTCGATATCCTAATGGACGAATACCTCACACCCGAAGGCGGCTGGATCGACAAATTCGACGAGGACGGTCAGGTCGCAACCGAGACCATGCCGGCATCGACCGGATATCACGTTGTGCTTGCCTTCGATGAGCTCATCCGTGTGACTGGGATTTAAACCTTCTGCACGATCTCTCCCGGTGAGGCCGTTTGACGTATTGGTGTTAGAACATTCTTGCTCTAAACGGCCTCCAGAATTCTTGAACATGCTACAGGACACACCATGCCGACCCTAGCACTCATTCGCCACGGCCAGAGCCAGTGGAACCTCGAAAACCGCTTTACCGGATGGTGGGATGCGGACCTGACGGCCAAGGGCGAGGCCGAGGCCAAGCGCGCCGGCGAACTATTGCTGGATGCTGGCTTTGCGCCGCGCCGGGCGTTTTCGAGCGTCCAGACGCGCGCCATTCGCACGCTCTGGATGGCATTGACGGAAATGGGGTTGGTCTGGCTGCCAGTGGAGAAACACTGGCGCCTCAACGAACGGCACTATGGCGGCCTTACCGGCCTCGACAAGAAGGAAACTGCCGACAAGCACGGTGCTGACCAGGTGCATATCTGGCGCCGGTCTTATGACATTCCGCCGCCGCCGCTGGAGAACGTCTCCGAATACGACCTTTCGAACGATCCACGCTATGAGGGCATTGCGGTTCCGCAGACAGAAAGTCTCAAGCTGACGCTCGAGCGTGTGCTGCCGTTCTGGCACGAAAGCATCGCACCCGTGCTCCAGGGCGGAACCGACACGGTCATTGCTGCCCACGGCAACTCGCTACGCGCCCTCGTGAAACATCTGTTCGAAGTTCCGGATGAAACGGTTACGGGCGTCGAGATCCCGACGGGTAATCCGTTGCTGATCGAGCTTGACGCCGCTCTGAAGCCGGTGAGCGCCCGTTATCTTGACGGTTCGCGTGCGACCGACCTTCCGGCAATTCCGGCCTGAGGCAGACAGCGACGTGCCGAATACGCACTATATCCTGAGGGCCGCGGCGCCTGATGCCATCGGCATCCTTGCAGATGTTGCGGGCTATATCGCCCGTGCCGGGCTGAACGTGATCGAGAGCCAGGATTTCGGAGACAGTGACACTCAGCGTTTCTTCATCTGGGTGGAGTTTGAGTCGCCGGACAGCTTTGACCGGACTTCTTTCGAAACCGGCTTTGCGGCCCTTGCCGACAAGCGCGAAATGAAATGGTCGCTTCGCCTCAAGGAGGATCATCCGCGTGCCTTGATCATGGTGTCAAAGGGTGACCACTGCCTGAACGACCTGCTCTACAGGCACCGCCGGGGCCAGCTCGGCGCTGAGATCACGGCCATTGTTTCAAACCACGAGGATGGCCGCTGGCTAGCAGACCGGCACGAGCTTCCGTTCCATTATGTCCCGGTAACAGCGGACACCAAGCTCGAGGCTGAAGACCGACTTCGTGCCCTTATTGCCGAGACAAACAGCGATCTCGTTGTGCTCGCGCGTTACATGCAGGTGCTGTCTGATCGGCTTTGCAGGGAGCTTGAGGGGCGGTGCATCAATATTCATCACTCCTTCCTGCCAAGCTTCAAGGGTGCCCGCCCGTATCATCAGGCTCACCGGCGCGGAGTGAAGCTGATCGGGGCCTCGGCCCACTATGTCACCGCTGACCTCGACGAAGGGCCGATCATCGCCCAGGACGTGTCTCCGGTTGATCATCGTCTCACGCCACAACGCATGGCAGAAATTGGCCGCGATATCGAAGCACGCGTCCTTTCCAGAGCAGTAACGGCCCATGCGGAGGGCCGCGTATTCCTAAACGGTATCAGAACGGTGGTGTTTGAATGACATCGGACGACGAAACGCACATGCGGCGAGCAATCGCCTTGGCCCGGGCTCAACATGGCAGAACGGGTGAAAATCCAGCGGTGGGGTGCGTAATCGTCGGGCCCGATGGGCGCCGTATCTCTGAGGGCGCCACAGCGGATGGCGGTCGCCCGCACGCCGAAGAGCTTGCTCTGGGTCCACTCGAGAACACGGGCGCGAAGGGTGCTGTTGCTTATGTCACGCTTGAACCATGCCGCGAACGTTCCAACGGTTCGCCATCCTGTTCCAGGCGTCTCATTGAGGCAGGCGTGTCGAAGGTTGTAATTGCGGTGATGGATCATCACCCAAAGGGTTCAGGCGGCATGAAGGCGCTGCAGGAGGCGGGGATCGCGGTCGAGGCCGGCTTCTGCGAATCCGACGCTGCTGCGCTTTATGAGGATTTTTTCGCGTCGCTCGCCTGACGGCTTGCACGTGGATCATCCCACTCAGCCGCGATGCCGGGTTGGCCTCGGCGGACAAGCCAGAACACGCCGAACAGATCGAAAATCCCTGCGCCCAGGCGGCCGAGAAAGCCGTACTTTGAACTGCCGTGCCAGCGGCGCCGGTCATTCACAAGTTCTTCGCGGACATCCCATCCGGCGCGCTTCATCAGCGCCGGCAGAAAACGGTGCATGGAAGCGAAATAGGGCAGCTCCCTGAAGGCGTCCGTGCGCATCAGTTTCCAGCCGCAGCCTGTATCAGTCGCATCATCACGAAGCATGAAGCGGCGAATACCGTTCGCCACGCGGGACTGTAGCCATTTAAAGCCTGAATCGTTGCGGCTATTGCGTTTGCCGGCGATCAGGCCGAGCGCGCCCGTAGGGCCCGGAGCGACGATCTCGTCCCAGAGGCGACGCGTGTCGGCGATATCGTTTTGACCATCCCCATCGAGAAGCTGCGTCCAGCGGCCGTTTACCGCGCGCAGGCCTGTCATCAGTGCGGCTGACTTGCCGGCACGCTCGACATGGGTGCGGACAATCACACGATCGGGGGATGCGGCTTGGGCCTCGGCCAGCTCGGTGGCGGTTGCGTCAGCCGAGCAATCATTCACGCAGACTATTTCATAGTCGATGCCATCCAGCGCGCCATGGATTTCGTCGATCAGAGGCAGAACGTTTCCGGCCTCATTGTAGAATGGTATCAGAACGCTCAGATCGCGTGTTGAAGTCACTGGCCGGCCTCGATGCGTTCAGCCATCGCTTCAATTCGTGCGGCCGCATCAGCAAGAGCCGCAGCCGCTTTCTGCGCCGATAGGTCGGCAGGCGTTCCACGTTCAGCAGCATCAAGTTCGTCCAGTAGAGACAGGGCAGCAACGAGAAGCAGCCGCGCCTCCCCAATGTCGCCAACCGCATCGGCAATGCGGCGGACACGTTTGTCGAGATTCCTGGAAAGTGCGAGCAGGCGACCTTCCTGGCCTGGGGCGCAAGCAACGGAATATTCCCTTCCGCGAATCGTGATGTCAGCTTTCGCCATCAGCTCGACCCTTCCCGGTTCAAGGCAGCGCGCACTTCCTCGATTGCGGCGCCCAGCGCTTCAGATGCTTCGTCCGCAAGTGACTGCAATTGGCGCTCACGAGCAAGCGAAGCGTCCAGTTCCTCTGCCAGACGCGCCCTGTCGGCCAGCATCGCTTCCAGCTCCCGTCGGACCACTCCGGGGTCTCCTGCACGTTCGAACAGGGACTCCAGAGCACCTTCCAGTCGGGAAAGAGCTGTATCAAGACGATCGGCGGCTGAGGTTACTTTGTCCATTACATTTCCCGATAGCAGGATGCAGGCCAACTCGCCAAGCAGGTTGACAGCGAAGCCAACTCCCGTCCAAAGCGAACCGAAAAACAGGGGTAGCTCATGGCAGTTGAACACAAGGACATGGCGAATGCCATTCGCGCTCTGTCGATGGACGCGGTAGAGCAGGCGAAATCCGGACACGTCGGCCTCCCGCTCGGCATGGCTGACGTCGCGACCATTCTGTGGACGCATTATCTGAAGCATGACCCGGCCGACCCCTTCTGGCCAGACCGTGACCGATTCGTGCTTTCGGCCGGTCACGGCTCCATGCTGATCTACTCCCTGTTGCATCTCAGCGGTTACGACAGCGTCAGCCGCGATGACATTCGCAACTTCCGCCAACTAGGCGCCAGAACGCCGGGTCACCCTGAAAACTTCGTCACACCTGGTGTCGAAACGACGACGGGCCCGCTTGGCCAAGGCATCGCAACCGCCGTGGGCATGG
>JAYZBJ010000064.1:0-5240 GCA_036338795.1 Pseudomonadota bacterium
AATGATTTCGGTCGTAATGGCTTCGCCAGAGAGGATTGCTCGTCCGATCGCCGCTGACTGAGCCGGATCAGGGATTTCCAGACGCAGTATCTTTGCGCCGCGATCAACAAACGCGTGCATTTCAGCGCGGGCGACGGCATCTCCTGAATTTACCTCGAATTCGAGCTCGCCGGCGCGGATGGCGTTCATCGTGACGTAATCAAGCTTGTTCAGTTCGGGCGTCTTGCCGTCAAAACGGATCTGCGCCACTTCGCCATCGCATACCATCACGCGAATAAGAGGGTTTCCGTCTTCCTGACGGGCATCCGCCGTCTTGCATTCTGCTTGTGCAGCAAGCCCCAGCAATAGGCTTGCAGCTGCGATTACGGGCAGTCGATATTCCATTTTTGATGTCCCCACACAATTTGAGCGTGATCACAACCAAAATAGTTAACGGGGTCAAGCCGCCGGGCGGGATTAGTTAATGATGACGGGCCCGGATCAAGGACGGCGTCCGCAACACAACCGTCTTCATAAAAGGGGTTCCCGAAGCGGGCCGAGTCTCTTATTAGGCCAAAAAGGGAGCTCCCCACATGAAAATCCGTCAAGCAATCACCTTCGATGACGTGCTTCTCCAACCCGGCCCGAGCGAAGTCATGCCGGCCAATGTGGACACGTCGACCTGGCTCACCAAATCCATTCCGTTGAACATTCCGCTGCTTTCGGCAGCGATGGACACGGTCACCGAAGCGCGCCTCGCTATTGCGATGGCCCAGTCGGGCGGCATTGGTGTCATTCACCGCAATCTCACCTATGAAGAACAGGCCGGTCAGGTCACGCAGGTGAAGAAGTATGAAAGCGGTGTCGTGATGAACCCGATCACCATCGCGCCGACTGCGAGCCTTGGTGAGCTTCAGGAAATCAAGACGCGTACAGGCTTCTCCGGCATCCCGGTCGTTGAGAATGATGGCAAGGTTGTCGGCATCATCACCAATCGCGATACGCGGTTTGTGGATGACCTGAATGCCAAGGTCGCCAGCCTGATGACCAAGAATGTCGTCTCGGTCACCATGTCCACACCAATCGAGGATGCGCGCCAGCTACTGCACAAGCATCGTATCGAGCGTCTCGTTATCGTCGATGAGGATGGCAAGTGTGTCGGCCTGCTCACCGTCAAGGACATGGAGAAGGCGCAGCTCAACCCAAATGCCGCAAAGGATGAGCAGGGCCGCCTGCGCGTCGCAGCAGCTTCGACGGTTGGCGATGCCGGATTCGAGCGGACGCAGCACCTGATCGACGCAGGTGTCGATGCCGTCGTGATCGACACTGCCCACGGCCACTCCCAGTCGGTTCTGGATGCGGTGACCCGCGTCAAGAAACTGTCCAACTCGGTTCAGGTCATTGCAGGCAATGTCGCGACCGGCGATGCAACGCGTGCCCTGATCGATGCAGGCGCAGACTGCGTGAAGGTGGGCATCGGCCCAGGCTCCATCTGCACCACGCGCATCGTGGCCGGTGTTGGCGTGCCGCAGCTAACGGCGATTGAGGATTGCGCAGAGGCGGCCCAGAAGACGGGTACGCCGATCATCGCCGATGGCGGCATCAAGTTTTCAGGTGACTTCGCAAAGGCGATTGCAGCTGGCGCGTCCACCGCGATGATGGGGTCGGCCTTCGCCGGCACCGAGGAAGCGCCGGGCGAGGTCTTCCTCTTCCAGGGGCGTTCCTACAAGGCCTATCGCGGCATGGGATCGCTTGGCGCGATGTCTCGCGGGTCAGCTGACCGCTATTTCCAGAAAGAGGTTGAGAGCGACAAGCTGGTGCCAGAAGGCATTGAAGGCCAGGTCCCGTTCAAGGGGCCGGTCGGCAATATCCTGCATCAGATGGTCGGCGGCCTGCGCGCGGCGATGGGTTATGTCGGTGCCAAGGACATCAAGGAAATGCACGACAAGGCTCAGTTCATCCAGATTACGGGTGCTGGCCTGTCGGAAAGCCACGTCCACGACGTCACAATGACCCGCGAAGCGCCGAACTATTCAATCAGCCGGTAGGCACCATCAAGGACAGCACCGGCCGAAGGAGCGTTGCATGAAAGCGCTTTATGAAGACAGGCGGGTGCTCTGGATGCCGCTCGATTATGAGTGGTCGCCTGACCTTTCCGGGCAGGCGCATTGTTGCACCGCGCTCCGACAGGCGCTTGCGTTTGACTGTGACCAGCACAGCGATCCGTTCGAATGCGGAGACAATGCGCTCGTCTACCATCCGCTGTTCCGGGAGTATGGGCTGATCGTGAAGGATGGCGGCATGAGCTACGTCCTGATCGATAATTGCCCGTTCTGCGGCAAGCGTCTGCCAGACCGCCGCCGTGACTGGTGGTTCGACGAGGTGGAGCGGCTGGAGCTGTTTGCGACGCCGTTCGACGAGCTTCCCGACTATCTGAGGGCGTAAGCGCTAGCGCGGTGTCCGCCACATCGTCGTGACGATCGGCGCTGTCTCGTCAACGTGGAACTCGCCGCGCTTCTCGAAGCCGAGCGAGCGATAGAAGCCGTCATTCACCGGATTGGTGTTCTCCAGATACACGGGCAGGCCGTCGCGGTCAGCGGCCGCAAGGACCGGGCTGAGCAGGGCCTTGCCGATGCCCTTGCCGCGCGCGGCTTTGCGTGTGCCGACGGTGAACAGGTAGAGGTGCGGCTCTTCCGGGTGATGTGCCGCCATCGCTTCGCCAGCGGCCATGCCCCGCTTCATCGCGCCTTTCGACCCGTACATCATCTGGGCCAGGATCAGCGAGAACATGGAAAGTGGTGGGAAGCGCAGGTTTGATTCATGCGTGCCCCACATGGTCGCGCCGCCATCGCCAGCCATATGGCAGAAGCCGTTCTTGAGGTAGATGTCCCGCGCCATGATGCGGAAGAGGGGGCGCAGCGCCCGCGCCTTGCCGAAGATCCACAGATTGAACGGGTCCTCTGCGAAGGCTTCCGCGGTGATGTCACCCAGTTGCCGCCAGTCCGCGCGCGTGGCGGGGCGGATCGTGTCGGGAAGGTCGAATAGCATGGCGATACCCTAGACCGGCAGTCCGTTGAGCAGGGCGATGCTGCCGACCGACGCTGCCGTGCGATGTTTCATCAGCGCCTGGTACTCGTCGCAGTGATACCAGCCCCTGGCGGTGTCCTGATCGGGAAACTCCGCGATGATGGTGCGGGTGCAGGACCAGTCACCTTCCAGCACGGTCGGGCTTTCCTCGACAGCGAGCAGCTTGCCGCCATGCGCGGAAAAGATGTCCATGAATCCGGCTTCGTATTTGCCGTATGTTTCACGGTCATGGATGGTGATTTGCGCGACGATGTATGCGGCCATTGTCTGTCTTCCTCCTCCTGCCGCGCCATCTAAGAATACACATGAACAGGTGTCTATTGGTTTCCATGACGGGCAAGCGGGCTTAAAGCGAGCCTCACAAATACCGATGAGGTCTACCCATGCGCGACGGCGGAAGAATTGCAGCAGCGATTGATGTCCTGACGGACGTTCTCAACCGGCACCAGCCGGTCAAATCGGCCGCGCGCGACTGGGGCAAGCGGGCCCGCTATGCAGGCTCCAAGGATCGCGCCTGGGTATCCGGTCTCGTTCTTGATGCCCTGCGCAAGCGCAATTCGATCGCGCACGCCATGGGGTCGGATGAGCCGCGTGCGCTCATTCTCGGGGCGCTCGCCCACGCCTGGAAGTGGGATATCATGCGTATCGACGGCGCAATGGATGAAGACCACGCGCCCTCCAAGCTGACGCTTGAAGAGCGTGAGCGCCTCGTCATGGCACCCGATGTCACCGCAGCGGCGCATGTTTCCGGCGACTATCCTGAATGGATGGAGCCGATGATGGACCGCGTCTTCGGCGAGGAGAAGGTGGTCGAGGCGCAGGCCATGGCCGTGCGGGCCGATGTCGACATCCGCGTGAACACGCTGAAGGTGGATGCCGAAAAGGCAGGCGGCCCGATGCGGTCTGCCAGCGCCGAAGTTTCACCGCTCCTCAAGAACGCCTATCACATTCCGGCGCGCGACCCGTCCGAACGCGAAGCGTCGCTCGAAAGCATCCCGGCCTATTCCAAGGGCTGGGTCGAGGTGCAGGATGCCGGCTCGCAGATCGCAGCCGCCGCATCGAATGCCAAGCCGGGCGAACAGGTCCTCGATTACTGCGCAGGTGGTGGCGGCAAGACGTTGGCCATGGCTGCGATGATGGAAGGCAAGGGGCAGGTTCACGCCTACGACATTGATGGCCGCAGGCTGTCAGCGCTGATCCCGCGCCTGAAGCGCTCTGGCGCGCACAATGTCCAGCTTGTCCATCCGAAGGAGCCCGAAGCGCTTGACGCGCTGAAGGGCCAGATGGATGTCGTCTTTGTCGATGCCCCGTGCACCGGAACCGGGACATGGCGCAGGCGCCCTGATGCAAAGTGGCGGCTGAAGCCGAACCAGTTGGCCAAAAGGATCGAGGAGCAGACCGAAATTCTCGAGGCAGCATCGCAGTTCGTTCGCCCCGGCGGCCGCCTCGTCTACGCGACCTGCTCCTTCCTGATCGAGGAAGATGAGGACCGGGTGTCCGAGTTCCTGGCCAGCCATGCCGACTTCAAGGAGCAGAATGCGGCCGATGAGGTGATCGCGTCTGGTCTGTTGACCGATGAAGGCGCCGCGACGGTGAAGATAGGTTGTTCAAATGGAACATCGGTTCGTCTCACACCGCGCAAAGCCGGAACTGACGGCTTCTTCTTCTCGGTCATGGCCCGAAGCGCCTAGGACGACTATCCTCTCCGCAAGATGGAGAGATTCGCATGGACGATGAGCTGCCAGACGAAATGCATTTCGAGGCGAGCAACCGCCAGTACATCGTACTGGGCGCGGTCAGTGCCGTATTTGTTGTGCTGCTTACGGCGACGCGCTCGATCGACGATGTCGCGACCTATGACGTGAATATCTGGCTGACCGTTTTTTTCGCCATCGTCACCCTGATTGCGGCCTCTGCGGCGCTGCTCAAGCGCAACTGGCTGAAGCTGGATCGGGAGGGGTTTGAGTCGAGCGAATTCAAATCGCTCGGCAAGGTCGCATGGACGGAAGTTTCGCGGTTCAGCCTTTACCGGCCGAAAGTCGGTTCACTGCCCGCGTCGCATCAGGTCGCTTTTGAGCTGACCTCGAAGGACAAGAAGATCAAAGGGCGCCTCGCTGGTTTGCTGCTTACCGGCACGATCCGCCTGACCGAGCGCTATCGGATCAAGGGGCGCA
>JAYZBJ010000065.1:0-3785 GCA_036338795.1 Pseudomonadota bacterium
CAGGGTATGCTGCAGGATATTGGCCCCCGGCTGGAGCGCGGTGTGCCCGTCCGCAGCCTGACTGTGCGGTCGGCAGGGTTGCGCGAAGGAGATGTGGCCCAGCAATTGTCGGACCTCGATCAGGAACTGGAAGGCGTCAGCCTTGGCTCTTATCCATGGTTCCGGTCGCTGACTGACCATGGCGTCGCGCTGATCGCCCGATCAACAGATGAAAACAAGCTGCGCGAGGCGGGTGAAAAGCTCATTGCCCTCGTCAGCTCCGTTGGCCGCGAGAGCGAACTGATTGAGGGCGAAGCCTCATGACCGGCCTGCTCAGGCTTCTGACCACCGCACCGGTGATCGTCCTGAGCTTCGTGCTTATGGTCCTTATCGGCCTGAGTTTTGCGCCGGTTCAATCCATCATTGAAGGGCCGCTGCTGGACATGATCTGGTCTGGCGATGAGGCGAAAGTGCGCCTGGCTGAAATGAGCGAAGTGCAGCGTACGGCCCATTTCTGGGGCACGGTGCTGAATGATACTGCCTATCCGCTCGCCTATGGTGCGTTTTTCGCCGGATTGGCCGGTCGGGCAGTTTCAGAGCGGCTCAGACCTTTTGTCATGGCCCCGGCATTCCTGACCGTCCTTGCAGACCTTGCCGAGAATACTGTCCAGGCGATGGCCCTGAAGGGCGATGCCGACCTGCTGGCGCTCAAAACCTATCTGACGCCGCTCAAGTTTGGCCTGTTCATGGTCGCCGCCGCGCTGGCGTTGGGACTTGGACTGTTCGCGCTGGCGCGCTGGTTCATGCGCCGGCGAGTTCGTCCTCGCTAGCAGGACGCAACTCTGCAATCGCCCTGTGAATATCGCTTACAACCACCGACCCTTCGCCGACACTTGAGGCGACCCGCTTCACAGAACCGATGCGAACGTCGCCGACAGCGTAAACGCGCGGCCAGCTTGTTTCGTAACGTGTCGGCATCCGCTCGAGAGACCAGCCGGCGCGAACAAGGTCGATATTGGCAAGATCGGTCCCGGTTTTCACGAACCCTTTCTCGTCGCAGCTCATATGTTTCGGCAGCCAGTCGGTGTAGGGCGCCGCGCCGATAAACAGGAAGACGAATGGCGACTCGCAACGCTCGATTTCTCCGGTGGCGCTGCTCCTGAAGCTCGTTTCCATCAGGCGATCTTCGTGCGGGGCTGCCCCTTCCACACCGTGAAGGGCTTCGATTTCGGTGGAGGGATGGAGATGGATGTTTGGCGCCTCTTCCAGGCGCCGCACAAGATATTCGGACATGGTCTCGCGGATATCCGGGCGGCGGTAGAGGACGTGAACGGCTTTCGCTGTCTTGCTCAGAAAGACAGCGCCCTGGCCGGCTGAATTTCCCGCCCCGACAACGGCGACTTCCTGCCCGCCGCAGAGCTGTGCCTCCATAGGTGTGGCGCCATAATAGATACCGCGCCCTTCATAGCGTTCGAGATTCTCAATCGGCAGGCGGCGGTACTGTGCCCCGGTGGCAATTACGACGGCACGGCTTCGGATGTGGCGGCCATCGTGAAGCCCGATGCAATAGCCATCGCCGTCCTTCTCGAGAGAGACTGCCTTTGCTGGTGCGGCGATCCGTGCGCCGAACTTCTGGGCCTGAATCGACGCACGGGCTGCCAGTTCACGGCCGGAGACGCCCATTGGGAATCCGAGATAGTTTTCGATCTTGGACGAGGTACCAGCCTGTCCGCCCGGACCATCGGTGTCGAGGGTGATCACGCTCAGGCCTTCGGATGCGGCGTAGACCGATGCCGCCAGTCCCGCAGGTCCGGCACCGACCACGATAACATCCACCGTCGCGCCATCTGGCAGCAGGTCCAGCCCAAACGCCTTCGACAATTCATCGACGCTCGGGCGGGACATGATGCGTGACCGGCCCCGGATCACGACAGGCAGGGCGTCTTCATCAATTTCCCGCGCATCCATGATCCGCTTGGCGAGTGGGTCTTTCACCGGGTCCAGCCAGGTGTGCGGGACGACGTGCTTGGACAGAAGGTCTCGCGCGGCGAAGACATCCCGGTCGTGGGCATCGCCGATCACGATAACCGACCCGTGGGCGGCGTCATTGGCGAAGGCGCGACGGGCGGTCAGCGTGCGAACGAATGCGTCAGAGATTTCCGAATTATCGACCAGAAGCCGCTGGAAGGACTCATGTGAGATGTGAAGCACATCGCCTTCTTCACCCATCTCGACACGAGAGAGCGAAATCTGCCCCGTCAGTACAGAGATATCGCCAGCGAATTGCCCGCGCTCCATCCAGCCGACGCGCTTCTCACCCTCCGGCGTCGACACGAAGATGTTGGTATAGCCAGACAGGGTGACGAGGCATTCGGTGCGCGACTCACCTTCCTCGACGAGCAGGTCTCCCGGCTTGTGGTGCCTGACCTCTCCATAAGGCTTGAGCTTCTCGAGCTGGGCGTCGTCAAACGTGAAATTCACATTGGCAGGCGGTTTGGTCATCGATTGCCTCTTGGAGAATGATCGCCCAGCGGGCTAAGTCTGGCGCGAACGAAAATAGGAACGCTGTCGGAGGAAAGCCATGTCTGATCCAATCGTACTCGTCGAAAAGGACGGTCCAGTCGCAATCGTAACACTGAATCGCCCCGATGCCCTGAATGCACTCAGCCGGGACCTTCGACGGGAAATCGTGAAAACCTTTCAGGACCTGGCGAAGGATGAGGATATCCGGGCCGTTGTCCTGACAGGGGCAGGGCGCGCCTTCACGGCAGGCGTCGATCTCAAGGAAGCAGGGCAGACCGGATTCGCCCTCGGCGCAGATGGCGGCGACATCGACCTTGCGAAGGGGCTCGAGGCGTTTCCGTGGCCGATCATTGGCGCGATCAATGGCTTTGCGATCACTGGCGGCTTCGAGCTGGCGCTGATGTGTGACGTGCTGCTGGCGTCTGAAAAGGCGAAGTTCGCAGATACGCATGCTCGCGTCGGCATCATGCCGGGCTGGGGGCTCAGCCAGAAGCTCTCTCGTCTGATTGGAATCAGCCGCGCCAAGGAACTCTCACTCACGGGCAACTTCCTCGACGCAGAGACCGCAGAGCGCTGGGGGCTCGTAAACCGCGTCTATGCGGCCGATGAGCTTGTGCCAGCGGCGGTCCAGATGGGGCATGACATGGCAAGCTGCCAGCCGGACATGCTGAAGAAATACAAGAAAGTCATTGATGACGGCTTTGCCATGCCATTCGGCGACGCCATGAAAATGGAAGTCAAACGCTCAGCTGAACATGCCGCGAGTGTCACGGCAGACAGCGTTGAAGAGGCCCGCAAGGCGGTCACCGCAAGAGGGCGCGGGCAAAATTAGGATTTGTCCATGAATGCCTCAACGAGGCGAGGCTGAAACCGCGGCGTGGTATCATGCGTTTCGTACGCATTGCCACCCGTGGAGCCGACAATGTCCCATCGCCTGATTACAAGTATCGCTGCTGCTGTTGCCGTCATGACGGTGGCCGCGACCGCGCAGATCGCAACCAGCAATGAAAAAGGGGCGACGGGGGCGTACAGCCCGGATGTCGATTCTTCCTTCACTTCCGAAGGACGCTACGGTCCGCGCACCGCGCTGGACGATCTTCGTGCTGATGTCGATCGCGACCGCGAGCAGATAGAGCGCATTCGCCAGCAACAGATCGAACGCACCGAACCGCCTGAAGAGCCGATCGAGCCGTATACGGTCACGACGGAAGGTGACGCTGACGTGGAGTACACAAAAACAGAAGGCGAGCTTCCCGAAGGTCAGTAGCCTAGGCTGCGGCGAG
>JAYZBJ010000066.1:0-3281 GCA_036338795.1 Pseudomonadota bacterium
GGCCTTGCGGGCAAGCTCCAGCGTCCGCTCACGACCGACAGTTTCGGTCAGTGCGCGGATACCATTGCGTATATATTCGACCGCGTAATTACGGTTGGCCTTGGCAAGCCTCTCCTCATTCCACTCTCCGGCTGGCGGCGCAGGCTGTGCACCGGGATCGAAGGCTGGCGGCCTTTCGTCTGGCGCGAACTGCAGGCGCTCATCATCTGACAGCGGCCGATCATACTCCTTGAAGTAGCCGCACAGTCCGAACTGGCCCGTCACATCTTCCGACACGCAGACATAGCCAAGGCGGGGATTATTCAGGCTGACACCGTTCTGCGCATACCATCCGTGAAGAAAGCCACGGCTGGCCTCAACCGGAATGCCGCAGATGGCTGGCCCCGCATACATCCAGCGCGGATAGCGAAAGCGCACCCATGCCTTTGTATCCGACTCTTCCATGTATTCGACGCCAACACCGCCCATGCCATTGGAGAGGACATGATATTTCGCACATGCGACCGCATGCGGCTGACCGGTCAGGCCGAGCTTTTCGAAGCTCGACAGGAACTTGTCCTCGTGCTGGCGCCTGAAAAGCCGGAACATCCAGTCGAAAACTACCGGCTTTCCCTCTTCCACAGCGACCATGAGCTGAAGGCCGAGGAAGTATTGGTGGTGGAGCTCTGCCTGTGCGGCGATGGTTTGGTTCAGAGTGGTCATGGGGAGGCGGTGACTTTGCTGTCAGGTGTTCGAAGGTGGGCTTCGATGATGCAGTTGAACGGGTCGACGTTCTCTCATACCGGCTTCACCTCATCTCGTCATGCGCAGGCTGGTACTTTTGTGCGGCGCAATGTAGATGCGCTTGCATGAAAACTGACGAGACGGATTTTGCTGCAAAAGTACAGGCCGCGCTGGACGCCAAGACCAAGCCTGTCGGCTCGCTTGGACAGATTGAAGCGCTCGCCGCGCGGATCGCGCATATCCAGAAGACGCTGACCCCCGTCGCAGAAACCTGCCAGCTCACCATTTTCGCCGGCGATCACGGCCTGGCGCACGAAAGCGTTTCGGCCTTCCCACAGGACGTTACCCGCCAGATGGTGCAGAACTTCCTGACCGGCGGTGCGGCAGCCAATGTCTTCGCCCGCACGCTGGACATTGATGTTCAGGTCGTCGATTGCGGCGTTGCAGGTGACCCCATTGAGCATGAGGCACTGATTTCACGCCGGGTCGGCGCTGGAACGGCGAACGCAATCGCTGGCCCTGCCATGACCAAGCCACAGCTCTACGAAGCAGTCGCGAACGGAAAGGCGATTGGCGCTGAAGGCGATCATCACGCCGTCTGTTTTGGCGAAATGGGTATCGGAAACACCTCATCAGCCAGCCTTCTGGCGGCAAAGCTTCTCGGCCTGTCCGTCGAGCACCTGACCGGGCGCGGCACGGGCCTTCAGGGCGACGGGCTGAACCGAAAACGCGACCTGCTGGTCAAGGCGTCGTCCCGCACGGCGGACACGCTGCCGGTTGATGTCGCCCTTGCCGAATATGGCGGCTTCGAGATTGCGACCATGGCAGGTGCGATGGTGGGCGCGGCCGACGCTGGACAGATCGTCCTCATTGATGGATTTATCGCAACTGTTGCTGCGCTTTGCGCCAAACATCTGTCGCCGGGCTGCGAAGAGAACTTTGTCTTCGCTCACCGCTCCGCTGAAGGCGCGCATATAATCGTCCTGCAGGCGCTGGGCGCGACGCCGATTCTCGCGCTCGACATGCGGCTTGGCGAAGGCACTGGGGGCCTGTTGGCATGGCCTCTGGTCAAGGCTGCCGCGGCCATGCTGACGGAAATGGCAAGCTTTGACACCGCCGGCGTCAGCGGCCCGGCATGAAGGACGAACTGGCCAGGCTCGCGCTTGCGGTACAGTTCCTGACGCGCATACCCCTTCCGTTCGATCCGGGCTATTCCGACGAGCGTATGGCCGGGACACCGCGTTACTATCCTCTCGTCGGCCTTTTGATTGGCGGCGTTTGTGCGGGCGTGTTCTGGCTGGCATCGCTGGGCTTGCCCATCCTTGTCAGCCTTCTCCTTGCCACCGGCGCCGGCCTCCTGCTGACCGGCGCGTTTCACGAGGATGGCCTGGCTGACACGTTTGACGGCATCGGCGGCGGGCTGAGCCGCGACAAAGCGCTCACCATCATGAAGGATAGCCGGATCGGCACTTACGGCGCCGCTGCCCTGGTGATCATCCTTCTGCTGAAGATCACCTCACTTTCGGCCCTGCCCGTATCGTTCATTATCGCCGCGCTGATCGCGGGACACGGTCTGTCACGCCTGTCTGCCGTCGTGGTGATCGCCACGAGCCGCTATGTCCGCGATGAAGGGACGGGCAAACCGGTTGCGAAGGGCCTCGCCAGGATCGACCTGTTCGTCGCCGCTCTGACGGGTGTTGCAATTGTTGGCGCGTGGCTGGTTATTGATCCGTCAACCAGCGTGCTCTGGGCGATTGGAGGACTGCTGACAGGACACGGGGTGATGCGCCTCTTCTTCGAACCTAAACTCGGCGGCTATACCGGAGACACGCTGGGCGCTGTCCAGCAGGTAAGTGAAGTCGGTTTCTATCTCGGACTTCTTGCATGGCTCTGACCCTGCTCCGCCATACAACGCCGGCGATTATGCCGGGCACCTGCTATGGTATGACCGACCTGGCACTGGCCGATACATTCGCGGAAGAAGCCAGAAAAGTGCTTGAGGGACTGCCGCGCGTTGACCGCATTGTCTCCAGCCCGCTTCGCCGGTGCAGGCTGCTGGCCGATATGGTCGCCAATGCCCATAAGCAAGACGTCGTCGAAGATCACCGCGTGCTGGAAATGGACTTCGGCACCTGGGAAGGTCGCCTCTGGACACAGATCCCACGCACCGAAATCGATGCATGGGCGGCGGACTTCATGCAAGCGCGCCCCCATGGCGGTGAAAGCGTTTCCATGTTGCGCGCCAGGACCCACGCTGCGCTAGACGATTACCGGCGGCAGCCGGGGCATACCTTGATTGTTACGCACGCCGGCGTCATCAAGGCCGCCCTCGCGGCGGAGGAAACAGCCGCGAGCCACTCGGCCACCATCGCGTTTGGCGGCTTCGTGACCCTGATCGACTGAAAGGATGCCTGATGAGCGACGACCAGACCCACTCCGAGAAAATGAAAAAGCTTCAGGCTGAACAGAACAGAAAGACGTCGGAAGCACGCGATCCGGGCCGTGGACTGGTGCTCGTCCACACGGGCAATGGCAAAGGCAAATCCAGCTCGGCATTC
>JAYZBJ010000067.1:0-6332 GCA_036338795.1 Pseudomonadota bacterium
GCATTCCGACTATTATGGCAAGGCGGATGGCTGGGAGTATATGTCTGTCGAAGTTACCGCCGACAGCGATACCGAAGGCGATGAAAGCCTGTTCAATGACTTCCGCAGCACAGCCCGCGCATTCGGCCTGTTCGACGGGGAGCTGGAGCTGCTCGGGCATAGACATACCGACTTCGCTTATCCGGTCTATGAGAAGGGGTCCGCCGCCCTGCGGGACGAGCTGATCGACGGGATAACGTCCGCTGGGGTGGAGGTCGCAGGTCGACAGGGGCGCTTCCAGTACCTGCCCACGTCGGCAGAAGCGGTCCGCTCCGTCCGCGAGACCGCTCCGGTCAGTTGAGGATTCGGTGTTCGGACACGATCTTGCGGCGGGTTGGCCCCCAGCGGTATTGACGCGTGTTTCGATCAAGCCCGGTGGGCCTCAGCCGCCCTTCTTCGTCAAATCGAACCTTGAAACCTCTCTGGGCAGCGACAGAGCGGCGGGCTGGGCCATGAACGCCGACGATGGTGATGAAGAGGTCGAGGTCTTCGGCGTGCTTCAGCTGACCGGCAGATAGGCCGTCGCTGCCGGCAACGAGACGGTCCAGCAAATCGTCGAATGTACCCAAGCTGGAGCTCTGCCCTTCAGCAAGAGGAATCTGGAAAGATCCTTCATGCTGTTTGGCAGTGGGCTCTGTGACATCGCTCAGAAAGGTTTCGCCATCATGGACCACCTTCGCCGTGATGTTCTGGATATGGAATCTGCCCTCGCTCATATTCGAGATAAAGCACTGGGCCTCCGCCGTTGAGCGGAACGAGGATGAAATGATGATGCTGGAGCGTCGCTGCCGCAGGAAGTTGTTCAGCAGCAGCTGAAGATAAGTGACCCAGACGAGCAACATCAGAACATTCACAATGGCGCTGATCGCCGATGCGTGTTGCTCCACAAATGTCAGCATTGGGCCTTCTCGCCGGTTCAACGTCCGAATTCGCGGCGACTGAGACCGCTCATGCGTCTGCTGATACAAGACGTCAGGAAGCGCCCGGTTCCGGCGGATATTCAGGAGCCGTTGGTTGGGACGGCGGAAAGTGGCGGTGAGACAGGGATTCGAACCCTGGATACGGGGTTACCGTATACACGCGTTCCAGGCGTGCGCCTTCAACCACTCGGCCACCTCACCATAAGGGCGCGTCTATATCTGAAGGATGCAGTGTCCCGCAAGCCTATGATTGTTAAACAACTGCACTCGCCCCATATCTGCGCCCAGAACGCAGAAAGGATCGCCGCATGTTCTTTTCCAAAAAACCCGTAGACATTCCCGCAAAGGGCGAGGCCCTGCCGGGTCGCGAACAACCAATTCCGACCGCCGACGCACACTTCATCAATGGCCGCCCTCTCGACTCCAGACCGCCGGAAGGCTTTGAGGAGATTGTGCTGGGCATGGGGTGTTTCTGGGGAGTCGAGCGCATTTTCTGGCAGCTAGACGGTGTCTGGCTGACACAAGCCGGCTACGCAGGCGGCGAGACGCCTAATCCAACCTATGAAGAGACATGCACGGGTCTGACCGGTCATACCGAAGTCGTGCGCGTCATCTATGACCCTGGCAAAGTCTCCACCGGGCAGATTCTGAAGGCCTTCTGGGAAAACCATGACCCGACGCAGGGAATGCGTCAGGGCAATGACATTGGCAGCCAGTACCGCTCAGCCATCTTCGCCACGACCGACGAGCAACTGGAAGCAGCCAAGGCCACCAAGGCGACTTATGAAGAGGCATTGAACGCTTCTGGCCGCGGCGCGATCACAACCGAGATCGGCAAGCTGGACCAGTTTTTCCACGCCGAAGATTATCACCAGCAGTACCTTGCCAAGAACCCCAACGGGTATTGCGGCATTGGCGGCACTGGCGTGTCCTGCCCGATGCCAACTGGTGTCAGCGCCTGAACCTTTTGCTAGGCGGGAGACGTGACAGACTACGTGACCCGCTTTGCGCCCTCCCCGACGGGCTATCTGCATCTCGGCCATGCGGCGTCCGCTTTCCATGTCTGGAGGTCGGCTGAAGACGCAGGTGGACGTGTATTGCTTCGTATCGAAGATACCGACCTGGGTCGCTGCAAACCGGAATACACTGAAGCGATCCTGACCGATCTCGATTGGCTTGGATTCAGGTGGGACGGCGATATCCGCCTGCAGTCAGACCACTTTGGCGAGTATGACTTGGCAATAAAACGGCTTTCAGAGCTGGGTCTGACCTATCGTTGTTTCCGAAGCCGAACAGACATCGCAGCAGAGCAGGCCGCCAAGGGTCTGCCGCCTGGAACACCGTTCACCGGAGCAGCTTTGAGCGCCTCAGAAGAGAATGCGCGTATCGAAGCGGGGCAACCATTCACGCTGCGCCTGTCGCTGGCGCGGTGCCGTGAACATCTTGGTGCGCTGTATGATCAATTGAGCTTCGAGCTGCAGCCGCTCGACGGCCCCCGCCAAACGATCAGGGCACAGCCAGACCTGCATGGCGACATCAATCTCACCCGCAAGGATAGCCCGGTCGCCTATCACATTGCTTCAACGCATGACGATTACTTGCAGGGGATCAGCCATGTCGTTCGGGGGGACGACCTGAAAGATGCCGCTCATATTCACGTGTTGCTGCAGGTCCTTCTGGGCTGGAAGCAGCCCGTCTATACGCACCATCCATTGGTGATGGGGCCAGATGGCAAGCGTCTGGCGAAACGCTTTGCATCACAAAGTATTGCGAGCTTGCGTAAAGACGGTCTATCGCCCGATCAGGTGCGCCGCCTGGCCGGAGTTTGAATGACAGAAAATCACAATCACTTGCCGCCAGCTCGGGCCTGGCTTGGTCCGCTGTTGTTGCTGGCAGGTGGCGCCTGCATTGGCCTCGCGCCAATCGGGCTGCGCTATGGCCTGAACGATCTCGGCCCACAGGCTATCGCCTTTTGGCGTTTCCTTCTGGCGACGCCCATGCTGTTCCTGCTTCTGGTGGGAATCGAGAAGCGGCTGCCATCGAAGCCGAACCATTTCATTCTGCTCGCGGGTATATTTTTCGCCCTCGATATCGGCCTCTGGCACTGGGCGCTGACATTCACGACTGTTGCGAACGCGACCTTCATCGTGAACCTCGGCAATATCTGCGTAGGCTTCGCGGCCTGGCTGCTGTTCAAGGAGAAGCCGACCTCTGTCTGGTTCGTCGCCGTGTTCGTCGCGTTCTGCGGCGCAGCACTCCTGTCTTTTGGCGGCGGTGAAAACAGCAAGGGTGACATTCGTGGCGACTTGTTGGCGTTGTGCGCAGCATTCCTCGTGGCCAATTACATGCTGTTCTCGAAAATGGCCCGCAACCGGCTCGGCGCGATGGATGTCATCTTCTGGCTGACCGTCGTTGAGACGGCGACTGCTGCCTGCATGGTGGTTGTGTTTGGGGAAGATTTCTTTCCAGCCTCCCTGTCTGGACTAGCTGCCCCGCTCTTCCTTGCCATCGTCGCGCAAGTCGCCGGGCAGGGCCTGATCATAGCCGGCCTGGGCAGGACGCCCGCAGCTATTGCGGGCATCATTGTACTTATCCAGCCTGTCATAGCGGCCGCAATATCCTGGCAACTGTTCGACGAAGCTCTCAGCGTACTCCAGGGCGGCGGCGGCGCGCTCATCCTGCTCGGCATCTGGCTGTCGCAGGGTGGTATCAAACGTCGCAAGGCCCGGGCTGAAGCAAAACGGTTACAAGAAGCCGCTAGTAGCGCCGAATAGGAAGCAGCTGGAATGACCAAGGAAGCTCGCATGCGTACTCTCTTCTTCGCCCTGAGCGGTGCCCTCGCTCTCGTCGCTTGCGGAACCACGGTCACAAGCGAAGCAGACAGCGCTGTTGGCGAGCCGCAGTCCATTGGCAATAATGAAGCGGGATTGCAGCGAGAAGCATTCGTCCCGCGACAAGCCGTTGATGATTATTACGTCGCTGCTGCGGAAAGCGTGAAAAGTCGCACCGGAGCCGATTTCGTCCCGAAAGCGAAAAATGTAATTCTGTTCGTCGGCGACGGGATGGGCGTCTCCACCATCACTGCCGGTCGTATCTTCGCGGGCCAACAGAAGGGGCTCGACGGCGAAAGCTATAGACTGACGATGGAAACGCTGCCCTGGTCGGCCTTCTCGAAGACGTACAGCCACGACGCGCAAGTAGCTGACAGCGCCTCCACAGCCACGGCAATGCTGAGCGGCGTAAAGACACGGTCACGGACACTCGGGCTTCGCTCTGGCGTGTCCTATAGCAACTGCGCTTCGCAAGAAGGGCAGGAAACCGACACACTGTTTGAATTGGCTGAGCGTGCCGGCCTTTCCACCGGCATCGTTTCGACCGCCCGGATCACTCACGCAACACCGGCTGCGACCTTCGCCAAATCGGCAAATCGTGACTGGGAAGACGATACGGAACTCGGCGAGACTGACTGCAGGGATATTGCCCGCCAGCTGATCGACTGGTCTTACGGTGACGGCTTCGAGCTTGTAATGGGCGGCGGTCGCGGGGCCTTCATGCCCGCAAGCGTTCGCGATCCCGAAACCGGAGAGCCAGCAGGACGCCGTGTCGATGGTGAAAACCTTACCGACCTCTGGCTCGCAAAGTCCGACGATCACGCGTTCATCCATGATCAGGCGGGCTTTGACACGATCGACTTCAATTCCGACATACGTGTCCTCGGTCTGTTTGAACCGTCACACATGAATTATGAGCTCGACCGTGCAGAAGATCAGTCCGGCGAGCCATCGCTTGCGGAGCTTACCCGCGCGGCGATTACCCGGCTTTCGCGCAATGAGGACGGATATGTTCTTCTGATCGAAGGTGGTCGCATCGATCACGGTCACCACGCGACGAACGCAGCTCGAGCGCTTGGCGATACCGCTGCGCTCGACGAAGCCGTTGCGGTCGCGATGGAAATGACGAATTCAGACGAGACGCTCGTCATGGTCACTGCCGATCACTCCCACACTCTAACGATTGCGGGGTATCCTGCGCGTGGGAACAACATTCTCGGCAAGGTAGCCTACGGCCCTGGCGGCATGGCCCGTGCCGATGATGGCAAACCTTACACCACGCTTGGCTATGCCAATGGACATACAGGCTGCAAGCCGGGGCAGGACGATTGCGCCCGCGCGGATCTCAGCAGCGTCGACACCACCGACAAGGACTTCAACCAGCAAGCCCTGGTGTTCCAAGGATCAGAAACGCATGCCGGAGAAGACGTGCCGGTGTTCGCAAGCGGTCCAGGCGCAGAGCTCGTACGCGGAGTGATCGAACAGCACGAAATCTTCCACATCATGGCTCGCGCCAGCGGACTGGTCGATTACGAGGACTGATCCGCCTTCCTGGCGAGGTCAGCGATCGTATCAGCCACGGCCTGACCATGCGCGTGATGTGGCATGTGCCCGCTTTGGGCCAGAGGGATGAGCGTGAAATCATCGATCTGATGCTTGATTTTCCCGGCGTGCAAGGTCGGATTGATCACCGTATCTTCTGCGCCTGAAAACAGCACGACGGGGACATCTATCTGATCGTACCTCGCCTGTTGTGCCGCGAGTTCGTCTTTCAGCGCGTTCACATCTCGCGCGTTAGCCCGAAATTCCTGAGGGCGGAAAAGCAAGCCGAGACCGGCGCTCGCATAGTAATCGTCCGGAACCTCGTCAGGATGGAATACGCTGTCGATTCCGTTTTTGACCTGCGCCGGGCCTGCGACCGGTGCGAGTTGCGCAAAGAGCGGCCCGAGCACAGGCGGGCTCGCATATTTGTTGTACCAGGCGACACCTCCGCCGCCCCAGTCATGCGTGACAGGAGCAAGCAGTACGAGCCCCTTTACAAGTTCGGGATAATCGAGCGCCACCCTCAGAGCGACAGCGCCACCGAAAGAATGTCCGACAAGAACGGCCTTTTCGTCAGGTGCGAGGGATTTGAGGACACCTGCCATCTGCGCGGCCTGCGTCGCAAGCTCGTCGGAATCATCAGGTCTTTCCGAGTAGCCGTGACCCGGCCTGTCTGCCATCAGCACGCGGTGGGCTGCATCCAGTCTTGGCGCAAGTGTGGACGTGAACTCCCGCGCATTCGCCGAAGCACCGTGGATCATCAGGATGACGGGTCCAGCATCACCGGACCGGATGACATGCACATCCTCGCCATTCACCTCGACCATATCGCCAATTGCCGGCCATCTGTCTTCGGCGCGGTTCTTGTAGATCGCACTATGAACGCAAGCGGCTGTCAGGCTTGATGCCAACAGGACGAAAACAATTGATGTGACCAGTTTCAAAGCCCCTGCCCAGTCTGCTCTTTCTCGAGCCGTGCGACTGCCGATTTTGCCGGGCC
>JAYZBJ010000068.1:0-6132 GCA_036338795.1 Pseudomonadota bacterium
ATCGAAGTCGTTCATCAGGAAGCCAACTGTGCCGCGGTTCATCCCGTAAACAGGCTTGCGGTCATCGAAACGCCGCCGCATCGATTCGAGCATTGAGCCATCACCGCCTAGCGCGACGATAACTTCAGCTTCCTCCTCGGCGCATTGGCCATAGCGCTTGGTCAGTCTCTGCAGCGCTTCCTGGGCTTCGGGCCTGCGGGAAGCCCGGAATGCGATCTGAATCTTCATGGCGTCCATCTCGTCGGCTCGAACGCCGCCGTCAAGCAATCACTTCTTTCGGCTGGCCTTGGCGCAAGGTTTTCCTGTATGGTGGCTACAGAAAAGAGCGACCAGGAGGAATGAATGCCGGACGATATGAAGACTATCAGCGTCAAGGATGCCGTATCGGCTGAGGAGTGGCAGGCCCGCGTTGATTGCGCAATGCTTTACCGGCTTGTCGCCCTTCATGGCTGGGACGACATGATCTTCACGCACATTTCCCATCGCGTGCCTGGTCCTGAGCACCACTTCCTGATCAATCCCTACGGTATGTTCTTCGACGAGATCACCGCCTCATCGCTGGTCAAGGTCGACCTCGAGGGGCAGATCGTGATGGATACGCCGTTCTTCATCAATCCAGCTGGCTTTACGATCCACTCAGCAATCCATGCGAGCCGCGAAGATGCGAACGTCGTAATGCACCTCCACACCGATCAGGGCGTAGCTGTGTCGGCCCAGAAGGAAGGCCTGCTTCCGATTTCCCAGACGGCAATGATCGTGCGCGATGATCTGGCCTACCACGACTATGAAGGCATCGCGCTCGATCTTGATGAACGTGAGCGCCTCGTCGCCGACCTCGGTCCCGAAAAATCGACCATGATGCTGAAGAACCATGGCACGCTGACCTGCGGAAGCACGGCGGCAATGGCCTTCACGCGGATGTTCTTCCTCGAGCGGGCTTGCAAGATGCAGGTAATGGCGCTCGCAGGTGGGCGTGAAAACGTTCTCGAATGCGACCGTGATATTCAGGAAAAGGTTGCCGGGCAGGGCTCAACGGGCATGGAAACGCTCACTGAGCGTCTTGTCTGGCCAGGGCTGAAGCGCAAGCTCGATCGTGAATTGCCAGGTTACGACGCATAATCAGCAGAGTGCGACATATGAGGCGTACGCATATTCACCTATGGAGATGTGCGGACGCGTTTGCCATATACCGCTGAAACGAGCCGGTGCACGGGAAGTGAAATTATGAAACACCTCAAGGCATTCGAGGACGCGCTATCGAACATTCGTGACGAAGGTCGCTATCGCGTATTCGTGGATCTACATCGCCATCGCGGTCGCTTTCCGAAAGCAACCGCGCGCTTTGAGGATGGCGAGCGCGAAATCACCGGTTGGTGTTCGAACGATTATCTTGGCATGGGCCAGGCTCCGGACGTGCTCGCTTCGATGCATGAGGCGATCGATAGTTTCGGTGCCGGCTCTGGTGGGACGCGGAATATTTCGGGCACAACCCGTTTTCACGTGGACCTTGAACGTGAGCTTGCTGAACTTCACGGCAAGAGCGCGTCGCTTCTCTTCACGTCTGGCTATTTGGCGAACGAGGCAACGCTTTCCACTCTTGGAAAGATCCTGCCGGGCCTGATCATTTATTCGGACGAGCTGAACCACGCCTCCATGATTGAAGGCATTCGCCGCTCGGGGGCTGATCGCCGTATCTTCCGCCACAATGACGTGGAGCACCTGCGCGCGCTTATCGAGAACGATGACGCCGATCGGCCAAAGCTGATTGCTTTCGAGAGCGTCTACTCGATGGATGGCGATATTGGCCCGATTGAAGCACTCTGCGACCTCGCAGACGAATTCAACGCATTGACCTATCTCGACGAAGTGCACGCCGTCGGCATGTACGGAGAAGAGGGGGCAGGCGTCGCCCAGCGCGACGGACTGATGGACCGTATCGACATAATTGAGGGCACGCTCGGCAAAGCCTATGGCGTTATGGGCGGCTACATCGCAGCGCATGAAACAATCATCGATGCGATCCGCTCAATGGCATCCGGCTTCATCTTCACGACGTCGACCTGTCCGGTGATGGCCGCTGGTGCACTGCGCAGCATCCAGAAGCTTCGGTCCGAAGAGGGGCGCCGTCTGCGCGCCGATCACCAGGCCAAGGCAGCCTTGCTCAAGGAGAAGTTCCGCAATGCGGGCCTGCCGGTCATGGATAGCGTGACGCACATCGTTCCGCTGCTGGTTGGTGACCCGGAAAAGTGCAAAGCGCTCTCAGATACGCTGCTGTTTGACTTCGGGATCTATGTGCAGCCGATCAATTACCCGACGGTGCCGCGTGGCACTGAGCGCCTGCGCTTCACGCCAGGTCCGGTGCATGACGAAGTTATGATGGACGAACTTGTGTCCGCTATTCTGGCTGTCTGGAAGCAGCTTGGTCTGGAAGAGGCGGCCTGATCCGTCAGGATTTGGGCTTTCGCCCGAGGCCAATCTTCTTCGCAAACTCCGAGCGCTTCGCAGCATAGTTGGGTGCGACCATCGGATAGTCTGCCGGAAGCGACCACTTTTCCCGGTACTCTTCGGGCGACAGGTCGTATCGGTTTCGCAGATAGCGCTTCAACATTTTCAGCTTCCGACCGTCTTCAAGGCACACCAGATAATCTGGCGTGATTGAGCGCGCCGGAGAAACCGCCGGCTCTGCTTTGACTGCGGGCGCGGATGTTGCGCCAGTAAGTGTTGAAAGCGTTTCGTGAACTTCCCTGATCAGTTCAGGAAGTTGCTGCTGCTGTATCGGATTCTTCGACACGAATGCGGAGACGACTTCCGTCGTCATGTCCAGCAATAGTTGTTGTTTGCCCCCCGGCATAATTCTCCACCTTAGGTCCACCAGCCTGCGCGCCACAAACTCTATTTACGACCTTTCATCAAGCCCCCGATGGGGTATGGAAGACAGTAATTGCGAAGATGACGCATATGACGCCGTTTCGAATGCTTGCATGACGCCAAGTGCCGCATTGGCTTGCTGCATTACGCCAACGCACTTAAATCGACCGAGACACTGATTGTAGGAGCTCGCCCCATGCCTGACACCTCCCCAGCGCCCCAATTTGATGCCAGCCGCTTTTTCTCGGCTGGTGTCGAGGACAGCGACCCAGCGCTTGCAGAGGCGATGGCGCTGGAGCTTGAGCGGCAACAACATGAAATCGAGCTCATCGCGTCGGAAAACATTGTTTCGCGCGCGGTGTTGGAAGCACAGGGGTCGGTGCTCACGAACAAGTATGCGGAAGGTTATCCGGGCAAGCGCTATTATGGCGGCTGCCACTTCGTGGACGTGGCAGAGAACCTTGCGATTGAGCGCGCCAAGGAATTGTTCGATTGCGACTTCGCAAACGTTCAGCCCAATTCGGGCAGTCAGGCCAATCAGGCGGTTTTTCAGGCCCTCATCAAACCGGGTGACACCATCCTCGGCATGAGTCTCGATGCCGGCGGGCACCTGACGCACGGTGCGAAGCCAAACCAGTCAGGCAAGTGGTTCAATGCCATTCAATATGGCGTCCGGGAAGATGACCACCTGATTGATTTCGACCAGGTTCGTGATCTCGCCAAAGAGCACCAGCCAAAGCTTATTATCGCAGGTGGCTCGGCCTATCCGCGTCAGATTGATTTCAAGGCGTTCCGCGAGATCGCTGACGAAGTCGGCGCTTATTTCCTGGTGGATATGGCTCACTTTGCGGGTCTCGTTGCTGGCGACGTGCACCCCAACCCGCTGGATTATGCTGACGTAGCAACGACGACGACCCACAAGACGCTGCGCGGACCGCGCGGTGGCATGGTGCTGACCAATGACGAATCGATCAGCAAAAAGGTGAACTCGGCCGTATTCCCCGGTATTCAGGGTGGACCGCTGATGCACGTCATTGCCGCCAAGGCTGTTGCTTTTGGTGAAGCACTCACCCCGTCTTTCAAGACTTATGCGGCAAATGTTGTTCAAAACGCGCGCGCCATGGCCGCTGCGGCCAATGAAGCTGGGATGGATCTTGTCTCAGGCGGCACTGACACTCACGTTGCGCTCATTGACCTTCGCCCGAAAAACGTCACCGGACGTGATGCGGAAGAGGCGCTGGGGCGTGCCTTCATCACCTGTAACAAGAACGGCGTACCGTTCGACCCTCAAAAGCCAATGATCACGAGTGGAATTCGCGTCGGCTCGCCAGCGGGAACGACCCGCGGGTTTGGCGAAAAAGAATTCCGCCAGATCGGTCGCTGGATCGGTGAAGTCGTGGATGCAGTCGCTCAGGGACAGTCTGAGGGTGTTGAGGCGCGCGTGCGTGAAGAGGTGAAAGCCCTCACCGCCAAGTTTCCGATCTACGGCGGCATGGGGGGCTGATTTGAAGTGCCCTTTCTGCACAGCCGAAAACACGGCCGTAAAAGACTCCAGGCCTGCCGAAGATAATACGGCAGTACGCCGCCGGCGAGCCTGTGAGGTCTGCGGCGGGCGGTTCACAACATTCGAGCGTGTTCAGTTGCGTGAAATCGTTGTTGTCAAACGCGATGGCAAACGGGCGCTGTTTGACCGCGACAAGGTTGCGAAGTCCGTCACGATTGCGCTCCGTAAAAGAGCTGTCGGGGATGAAAGTGTTGAGCGCCTTGTATCGGGCATAGTGAGGAAGCTGGAAAGCACAGGCGAAACCGAGATCACGTCGGGTGAGATCGGCGACCTCGTCATGAATGCGCTCAAGACCGTCGATCCAGTCGGCTATGTCCGCTATGCCAGCGTCTATAAAGACTTCAAGGACCCGAGCGATTTCGCGCGCTTCATAGAAACCTCGTCACTCGATGATGGGGCATTGGACGAGTGAGCGCACGCCCGATCGTCACCCTCAAGATCGCAACGTCGCTGGATAGTCGTATTGCGCTGTCGAACGGCGTCAGCCAGTGGATTACCGGGCCGGAAGCGCGCGCAAGGGCACATGAAATGCGTGCGGCGCACGATGCGGTGCTGGTCGGATCTGGCACCGTTCTCGCTGACGATCCGCTCCTGACAGCGCGAACCGTCCCACTTCCAAAGACACAACCTGTTCGAATTGTGGCCGATAGTCGTCTTCGAACGCCGGCGTCGTCTCGATTGCTTCAGTCAGTCTCGGCGGGGAGGGTGGTCTTGGCCCACGGAAGTCACGCAGATGTCGCCAGCGTCGTCCTACCGCGTGATATCGAGACCTGGTCTGTAGGCGGCCCCGATGGCCGTGTTGCACCCGAGCAGTTGTTGAGACGCGCGCGCGCCGAAGGCCTAGATCGGATTTTTCTCGAAGGTGGCGGTCAGCTGGCGGCGAGTTTCATTGCCGCTGGACTGATTGACCGGATCGAATGGTTCAGGGCGTCAATCATCCTCGGAGGCGACGGGTTGCCAGCAATTGCTGGTCTGGGGCTTGAAGCCATATCGGACGCTTCTCACTGGAGGCTTCACGCATCCGAGCGTGCCGGCAACGATATTCTGGAAAGCTGGGACCGCATCTAATTCGGCGCTTCTCGCTGCGTTGACTTTACGTGATTGATTGGCGCGGCGCATCGGGCTGCCTATATGCGCGGCTGGAGGGTAGAAATGTTCACTGGGCTTGTTTCCGATATCGGCACGATTGAGCGCGTGGAAGACACGAACGGTATGCGCCGTTTTCGTGTGTCATCGTCTTATCCAGTGAGCGATATCACGATGGGTGCATCCATCATGCATTCGGGCGTATGCCTGACCGTCGTCGATTTTGGTGGATCAGGCGCCGGTAGCTGGTTTGAGGTTGAGGCGGTCCCGGAAACGCTTTCCCGCACCATGCTGGGCGCGAAGAACCAGGGTGACCACTTGAATCTTGAGCTGTCGCTGAAACTCGGAAGCGAGCTTGGCGGCCATCTTGTTTTTGGTCACGTCGACGGGCTTGGTGAAATCACGTCCATTGTCGATGAAGGTGACAGCCGGCGTATCACGATCCGCCCTCCCGAAGACATCGCTCGATATTTCGCGACGAAAGGTTCTGTGACCGTGGATGGTGTTTCTCTCACGGTCGCCGCCGCACTCGACAGCGGAGACTTCGAAATCGCCATCATCCCTCATACTTGGGAAGTGACCACGCTCGGCCAATTGCAGGTGGGCAGCAAGGT
>JAYZBJ010000069.1:0-4307 GCA_036338795.1 Pseudomonadota bacterium
AAAAGTGTCCATTTGAGCGTCATCGAACGCCTCCCTTCCCAATTGAAGGAGGAACGCTAGCACTCGCCTCTCAGGATAGCGAGACACTCGACAAGCTTTTTAAAGCCGCACAGTTCCGCTGATCCGGCGACCGTTTCGATCAAGTTCGATCGCCCAGGTGGTGGCATCTACGGCCAGTGCATCGTCAAGATCGTCCAGCGTCTTGATCGGCGCATCATTGACCGACACGATCAGGTCACCGGGGCGCACCACTCGCCATGCATAGGCGCGGCGCAGAATGCGAGTAACGAGAACACCGGTCACGAATGGGTCGCGGCCCATTTCTTCAGCGAGGCGAGGTGACAGCTCTGCCACCTCCGCGCCGGAAAAGGGATGGCGGCCTTCGAGCAGTTCCAGTTCAGCCTTGGTCGCGCCTGGCGGCGGCGCCAGCGTAACCTTCACCGTCTCAGAGCGCCCACCATGCAGGACACGCAGCTCTGACACTTCGCCCGGCGAACGCGTCGCGGCGAGGAATTTCAGGCCGTTCTCGTCAAAGACTTCGCGGCCGTCGATCTCCGTGATCAGGTCGCCCCGCTTCAAGCCAGCAGCGTCTGCTGGCCCGTCATCGAAAACTTCGGTGACCATAACGCCAACAGGGCGGTTCAGTCCTTGCGCCTTGGCGATGTCATAGGTGACAGATTGCGCCTTCAGGCCGAGCCACGGACGCACGATGCGGCCTTCGTTTACGGCAGCATCGACAACGCGCTTCACCATCTCTGCCGGGATCGCAAAGCCGATACCATTCGAGCCGCCCGAACGGGAGAAGATCGCGGTATTCACTCCAACCAGCTCCCCCTTCGTATTGATGAGGGCACCGCCGGAATTACCAGGGTTCACGGCCGCGTCAGTCTGCAGGAAGAAGGAATAGTCGGACACGCCGACATCAGTGCGTGCTGTGGCGGAAATAATACCGCTCGTCACCGTCTGGCCGACACCGAACGGGTTACCGATGGCCAGCACGATGTCACCAACCTCGGTATCGCGCGTATCACCATAACGGGCGCGGGGGAGCGGCTCACCTTCAGGATCAATGCGCAGGACGGCCAGGTCCGTACGTTCGTCCGCGAGGATCAGCTCGGCCTCGTATTCGCGCCGGTCAGACAGCACGACGAGAAGCTCATCGGCATCGGACACAACGTGGTTGTTGGTGACGATCACGCCGTCTTCGGAGACGATCACGCCAGAGCCGAGCGAATTCTGCACGCGCTGCTGGGGCGTACCGAAGAATTCGCGGAAGATCGGGTCGTTGGCAAATGGCGACACGTTCTGCCGCACGACCTTCTTGGAGTAGACGTTGACGACTGCCGGGGAGACTTCCTTCACCAGCGGCGCATAGGAAAGCTCGACCTCGGCGCTCGTCTGAGGGACCTGTTTGTCGTCATCGTTTCCAAAGAAGCCGGGAATCTGCGCAGAAGCGGCACCAGCCGGGAAAAGAGGGCTCAGCACAACTACCAGCAGGGCAAGCACCGCAAACAGGCTTGCCAGCAGCAGTTTCGATACATGTCGGGTCATGTTCTTGGTTTGCATCATGAAAATGGCTCTATTGCGGCGCTGCCAAGGGCGCAATCGGGCATCTCATGACAAATCGGAAAGGCAATCCAGCCGGAAGTTCAAGTCGCCTGTTCACGCTCCCTCAGAGCCTTGAGATTGTTCTCATGGTCTTCGCGGCTGATGCGATAGAAGCTGACGCAGATCATCATGATCATCCACAGGGACAGCAAGGTAAGCGCATAGCCCCAGCCAAGCGTGCGCACCGCTTCATCACTGGCTTCTGACGAGCGCATACCGGGCGTGATCGAGGCGACGGCCAGGATGAAGGACGCACTCAATATGCCGATGCCTTGGGCGAGTTTCCGCATGAAGCTGATGCCGGCGAAGTAGATTCCCTCTGAGCGGCGCCCCGTGACGAGTTCGTTCTGCTCCACAATGTCGGCAACCATGGACGCGGCAAGCATCTGGTAGGCGATAATCAGGGCGATGTCGAAAATCGTGACCGTAAGGATGATGAAATAGAGTTCGTCCGTGCCGTTTGGCGGCAGCAGACCAAGCTGGCGTGCGATGACCGGGGCTGGCGCGATCGTGAAAGCGAGGATGCCGATGATGATCGCCGCCCGCTTCTTGCCGAGCGCGCGCCCGGCCAGCGGCGCAAGCACCAGCGCCATCACCGCCGACAGGTAGACGGCAAAAGTCAGCCCGCCGATCTGGTCACTCGTGAATTCCCAGAAGAAGCCATTGATATATTGGTTCAACGTCGCGGATATGCCGCTCGCGACGAGACCGAAAAGCGTCGCGATAAACAATGCGCGGAAAGACGGATTGGAGACCGTCTCCCAGATTTCCGACAAAACCTTGAGTGGTGTAAGCTTACGCGGTGCCGGCGGCGCCTTGAGATGCGGAATATGCCGGTGCGTGCCAGCCGATGTGATGAGCACGGACACGAAGATACAGGTCGCGCCAATCAGGCCATAGGTGTGCCAGCCTTCAATATGGAAGAAGCCCGACGGGTCACCTTCGCTAGGCTGCAACAGGAAGAAGAACAGGATCACCTGTACGCTCAACCCGCCAACCCAGGCGAAGAAGTAGCGGAATGACATGAGCGACGTACGCGCGTCATAATCCTGCGTCAGCTCAGCCGCCAACGCAGTACTTGGCACCTCAAACAAGGTGTACATCAGCCGGACGCTGACCGTCAGCGTCAACAACCAGATGAAAAGGTCTGCGCCGGTGAGCGCGCTTGGCGGATTCCAGACGAAGAAATAGGCAATCGCGACCGGCACCATGCCGATATACATAAAGGGGTGCCTGCGCCCCCATTTTGTCCGCAGATTGTCAGACCAGTATCCAACCACCGGGTCGGAAACCGCGTCAATCAGCAGCGCAATCCAGAGCGCTGCTGCGACGAGCACAGCCGACAGGCCCAGGACCTGACTGTAGAAGAGCAGAAGGACATACTCGAAGCCGTTATTCTTGATGCCGCCAGCGGCACCCCCGATCCCGTAGGCCAGGCGAGTGAATACTCCCGGTGTCCTTTGCTCTGCCATGTCAGTTGGGCCTGGCGGCTCAGGACTTATTCGACGATGTCGAAATATTCGATTTCAGGACGGCCCGCGAGGCATGCGCCCAGCTTCGGACCGGCGGCCTTGAAGTACTCCGTCTGACCGTGCGCCTTCAGCGCTTCATCATTGGAATACTGTTCCATGAAGATGTAGGTCTGCGGATCGGACTTCGACTTGTAGAGCTGATAGGTCAGCGTGCCGGCTTCATTGGCCTTTACCTTGGCCATCAGATCCTTGCCGACTTCTTCAAACTCAGCGTTCTTGCCTTCAGCAACGGTGAGTTTCGCAACCACTCCGATCATTCATTCCTCCTCAAAATACGGATTTTATAGCTTTGACCGCGACCATAGCGGCCTAACAAAGGCGTACAAGACATGACGTAGCGGATGCAGGCCAATCAGCCTTTGAATGCGGTCACTTCAATTTCGACTTTCATCTCGTCTTCGATCAGCCCGGCAATCACCATTGTCGCCGCCGGGCGAACATCGCCGAGCCAGGCGCCCAGCACGGGTCCGATCTCCTGAACGAAGGCGCGGTCTGTCACCGTGTACTGGACGCGGACGATATCGCTCATTGAAAAGCCGGCCTCGGCCAGGACACCAGAAATCGTTTCGAAACAGCCGCTTGCCTGATCGGCTGGAGCTTCCGGCATGGTCATGCTGGCATAGTCGTAGCCGGTGACCCCGGCGATAAAACACCAATCGCCCTGCACCACGGCGCGCGAATATCCCATCGTCCGCTCAAATGGCGAGCCAGTGGAGATCAGGCGCCGCGGCGAAGGCATCGGCCTATTTGCCCTCGAATTTCGGCGCGCGTTTTTCGAGGATGGCATGTACGCCTTCCATATGGTCCTCGGTCTCGTGCATCAGCGCCTGTGAAGCCGCCGACAGTTCCATGATCGTGTCATAGCTCGCCGTCTGTCCGTGGCGCAGGAGCGTCTTGGCGAGGCGGAGCGATTGTGGCGGCTGGCCTGCCATGCGCTCGGCCAGCTTGTTGGCTTCTTCCATCAGCTGGTCGGCTGGAACGGCTTGCGAGATGAGGCCCCAATCCAGTGCGGTCTGGGCGTCGATCACATCACCGGTGAACAGGAGTTGCGCCGCGCGGGCATTGCCGATGATACGCGGCAGGAGCCAGGCACCGCCGTCACCGGGGATCAGGCCCAGTTTGAGGAAGGTCACACCAAATTTCGCATGATCTGCCGCAATACGGACA
>JAYZBJ010000070.1:0-5454 GCA_036338795.1 Pseudomonadota bacterium
CCTCTTCCTCGATCTCAATATCGCTGTCGCGAACAATGCGGAAGACGCAGTGCCCCGAGGAGGAAAAGCCCGGGAACAGCATGTCCATGAACTCAGCGATGACACTCTCGAGCCGGACGAACCGTATCCCCTTTTTCGACCGGTCCGGTAGCCGAATGAATCGCGGTGAGAATGCCGGCATCGGCACGAGGCCAACCATGGCTTCCGCGCCGGCCTTTTCGGGTATCAGCTGGAAGCCGACCGCAAAGCCAAGGTTCGGAATGAATGGAAACGGATGCGCCGGGTCCACCGCCTGCGGCGTCAGGATCGGGAAGACATTCGTTTCAAAATGCTCACGGAGCCATGCCAGATCGTTCTTCGATAGATCGCTCATGCGCAGCACGTCGATCTTCTGTTCGGAGAGGAGGCCACGAAGCTCTTTCCAGCAGGCTTGCTGGGCTTCCATCAGCTTGGCCGACTGCTTCTCGATCGCATCAACCTGCTGCGCGGGAGTCATCCCGTCCTGGCTCGGACGCGTCACCCCGGCCCGGAACTGCTCGCGCAGGCCAGCATAACGCACCATGAAAAACTCATCGAGATTGTTCGCCGAAATCGACAGGAAGCGAAGCCGCTCCAGAAGTGGATGGGAAACGTTGTGCGCCTCCTCAAGCACCCGTTCATTGAAGTGGAGCCAGGACAGCTCCCGGTTCAGAAACCGCTCCGGGCTCTTGTATAGATCTGTGTCCAGCTTGGCGGACGTGACCGGCTTGCCGCCGCCTTTTGATTCTGTATCAGCCGGGGGCATCAGTCTTCCTTATCTTCATCAAACAGCGGGCGCGTGCCGCCCTGATCGTCAAGCACATCGCGCGCGAGTGGCACGGTGACTTCCCGGCCCTCCGCCATCTCGTGCAGGTCTTCAACGAATGATTCGAGCGCCGCGTAATTGCGCTCGATCCGCATCAACAGGTAGGCTTCGACATCGCTCGGCAATTTGAGGAACCGGCGCTTCATCGCCGCCCGCAGGCGGATCGACACCATCTCGTCATCTGGCGGACCGAGTTCAACCAGCGTCATGGATTTGAGACGCGACGCGAGATCAGGTTGCCGAACCCGCCACAGCGCCGGCGCCTTCTCGGCGGTCAGCAATACGTGGCCGCCGCCGCGCGCAGACAGATTTATCAGCGACAGGAGATTTTCTTCGTTGCGGACCTTGTCGGCGCCATCAATGGCGACAGGCCCGGAGGACAGCGCCTCGACATTCTTGTGCGACAGCCGGTCGAGCGTCCGTATATCGACAACTTCGGCCTTTGCATGGGCTGCCCAGGCATGGGCTGCGCTTGTCAGGCCGGATTTCGGCTGCCCCACAATCGCAAGCGTATGCGTGCGCCAGTCAGGCCAACGCTTGAGGACAGCCATGGCCGTACGGTTCGACGAGGTAACCGACAGGCTATCCAGCGTCGGGGCCGGCTCAGGAAAGTCGAGCGCAAGCTGTTTCTGCTTGCGTGGCTGGCGTGACGGCTCGCTCACTCAACACCCAGATTGGCTCCGCGCGAAACAGCTGTGGTCATCACCCATCCGCTCGGATCGGTGTCGAGCATCACGCCGCGTTCGCGAAGGTTGGAAGTTAGACGTTGCTCGTCGCCGGCATAGACGAAGGCGACAACAGCGCCGGTTTTGGAAAGACCCTCAATGACGAAGTCCTCAACGAGCGGAGAGCGGGCCATCGCCGAGCGCAGCGAATTCCACTCCACCAGCGAAGTGAAGAACACCGTCGAGCGCGCCGGGGTGCGCTCTTCGGACCGGACAATGGACTGGCGCTTCCAGTTCTGGTCCAGCAGGTCGGAGGCCGCATCAACTGCCTGCTCCAGTGTCGGAACCGTTCCGGTCGACCCGAGCGGCGTCTCGCCAGCTGCGGTTACCGATACAAGATCAACGCGAAACGCACCGCGTGAACCGTCCAGGACGGCTTTGACGCCGCGACGGGCATTGGCCGCGTTCACGTCAGTCTCGAGATCAAACCATTCCGATTGTGTCGATGCGAGCGGTGTGCGCGAAACGGTATATCCGGCAAGCCTGCCGACTGAGCTGTCCGGCCAGGCTTCGGCCCAGACAGATGCGGGGAAACGATCCGATACCGGGAAAATGACAGCCTGCGGCGCCGGCTGGTCGATGTAAGGAATACCGCGTTCGTCCAGGAAGCGGCGAACATTCACCGGGTTATAGACAATCGCCAGCTTGCCGACATAACGACCACCGCCACGCGTCTCTTGTTCCACGTCGACAGCGGCGGCGAGGCGGTTGGCGATTTCCGGCGTGATGGCACCTGCTTCAAGCTTGCCGCCGAGATCTTCAGCTAGCGTCAGCCGCTCAATCATTTCGTAGGCGCCCTTGATTCGGGCTGACACGAACGCGCGTTGCTGCGCTTCGATGACGGTACTGGCCTGTTCTTCGACTGCGATGTCGCGAATTGTATAGATGTCCCGCGTCTGGCCGAACGCCTGCCCGGCGATACCCAGACACAGCAACACTGCGACGATCACGAATCGGTTCATGGGCGTACCCTTCCTTATCTCTAGCGGCACTCCTAGCAGGCCTATGTGTCATCTGGAACCGCTACGCCCGCTGGTCGAAGCAGTTTCCACATGCTAACGCGCTGACTCATGAGTGCCAAAGAACAAACTCCCCTTTCCTACAAGGATGCTGGTGTCGATATTGAGGCAGGCGAACGCCTCGTCGATGCCATTTCACCCATGGCAAAAGCCACCCGGCGCGCAGGCGTCATGGGCGGGCTTGGCGGCTTCGGCGCGCTGTTCGACCTGAAGAAGGAAGGCTGGAAGGATCCGGTTCTTGTTTCTGGCACGGATGGCGTCGGGACCAAGCTGATGCTGGCCTTCGAGACAGGCATCCACAATACGGTGGGCATTGATCTTGTCGCGATGTGTGCCAACGACGTTCTGGCACAAGGCGCCGAACCGCTCTTCTTTCTCGACTATTTCGCCTGCGGCAAGCTCGAGGCGGGCATTGCCGAGGCGGTCATCTCCGGTATTGCGGAAGGCTGCACACAGGCGGGCTGCGCCCTCGTTGGCGGCGAAACGGCAGAGATGCCCGGCATGTATCCCGCAGGGCATTATGATCTTGCAGGCTTCGTTGTCGGCGCTGTCGAGCGCGATCAGATCCTGCCACGCATGGATGAGATCAAGGCCGGCGACATCCTGATCGGCATTGGCTCATCCGGACCGCACTCCAATGGATATTCCCTTATCCGTCGTATCGTTGAGCGGACCGGCCTTGCCTGGGACGCCAAAGCGCCGTTCGCCGAGGGGACTCTGGGCGAAGCACTGCTGACTCCAACACGCCTGTATTCGAAGGCCGCCCTTCCGCTGATCCGCAACGGCCGGATCAAGGGCCTGGCTCACATTACGGGCGGTGGCCTGACCGAAAATGTCCCGCGCATGCTGCCGGATGGTGTCGTACCGCGCTTTGACCGCGCCAGCTGGCCGCTGCCGGACGTGTTCCGCTGGCTTCAGGAAGAAGGCAACGTCGCTGAAGACGAAATGCACCGCACCTTCAATATGGGCATCGGCCTCGCCTTCGCTGTGGCACCAGACCAGCTCGACGCTGCCATTGCAGACCTTGAAGCGGCAGGTGAGTCATCGGTCGTGATCGGCGATCTCATTCCGGGATGAGCAAGCTGCGCCTCGCAATCATGATCTCGGGCCGAGGCTCGAACATGGAGGCCATCCTGTCGGCGACCGATGCTGCCGACTATCCGGCGCAGCCCAAACTCGTCCTTTCAAACAAGGCAGGCGCGGCTGGTCTTCAGACGGCGGCAGAGCGCGGAATTCCAGCCATCGCCATCCCGCACAGGGACTTTGACGATCGCGAGAGTTTTGAGCGTGCGCTTGATGCCGCGCTCCGTGAACAGGACATCGAGATCATTGCGCTCGCCGGGTTCATGCGTGTGCTGACGCCCTGGTTTGTCACCCGCTGGTCGGGCCGGATGATCAATATCCATCCCTCGCTTCTGCCAAAATATCCAGGGCTCGACACGCACAGGCGCGCGATCGAGGCAGGTGACGCCGAAGGCGGCTGCTCAGTGCATTGGGTGAGCGAAGGCGTTGATGAAGGCGCGGTGATCGCGCAGGCCCGCGTTCCGATCCTGCCGGGAGATTCACCAGAGCGACTGGCCGAACGTGTTCTCGTGGAAGAGCACAAGCTCTACCCGGAAGCATTGGCGAAGGCATGCGAACAGATCTCAGCCCGCTCGTCACAAGGCGCCTGACAGCCTGATCCGCGTATCAGTATAGGCGGAAAAACCGCGCAGCATTGTCGTGGAGGATGGCGCGCTTCTGCTCTTCAGACAGGAAGTCAAAGCGCTCATACCGCTCGATGACGGCTCGGGCGCTCCAATTGTCTGTGCCGACCATGATGCGATCTGTGAAGCCCCGATCGATGAAGGCCTGAAGCGCTGCCGCATGCAGCGGCTCAGGCATCACCGCGTTCAAGGCGGTCATGTCGACATAGACGTTCGGATAATCTGCGAGGAGCGCGAACGTTTCATCGTCATAGTCGATATTGCCGAGTTCAGGCATCGCCGGAAAACCGGCATGCTGGAGCCAGAGTCGGAGCTCCGGATGGCGCTCCAGCACTGGGCGCAACAACTCCGGATTGCCGAGATCTTCATCAAACGCAGGACAGCAGCCATCAGGCCGCGACCGGCTACCGGCCGGCGGACCGCGATTGATATGAATAGCGACCGGGATGTCGAATTCTGCGGCAAGGTCCCAGTAGGGCGCCATTCGCGGGTCAGTCGGACTTATCCCGGCATAGACGAAGAACATCTCGCCCATGACCGCGAACCGACCGGATTCGTACTGGCTGCGCAGCCACTCAAGGTCCGGGAAAACTTCGCCGTCCCAGTCACATTTGACTGGCCGGGCAGACACGTCACGCCAGCACGGAAAGGATGGGCCTGCGAGAAAACGGCTCGGCGCATGATCAAGCCAGACCTCCACATCGGACACCTCATTGAGGTGAAGCACCGAAACGCCAATTGCGTTCTCATCCATCTCCGCAAGCACTTTTGCGCGGTACGCTTCCTCATCTAACCCCAGCGGCGCGGAATGAAGGTGAGCGTTGATGACGTCGCCGCGCGCATAAGCTGGTGTGTCGCTTCCCGGGCCTTGCATTGTGGGCGACGCACATGCCGCAAGCACGATCAAAAGAAAGCCAGCAACCAGCTTGTGCGAAATCATCGGCGCCTCCCAGCAGCAGCGACCGGACTATGCCGTCGAAAATGCAGGCTCACAAGAGACCCAGCCTGCCGACCGTTCCGGAAGGTCGGGCACATCGTGCAAAAACAAAAAAAGGGTCCAGCCTGATGGCGGACCCCTTTCGTGTCTGCTGATAATGTCAGCGAAACTGGCTTAACCGACGATGTCGGCCTCGGAGAAGAATTGGGCGATCTCGATTGCC
>JAYZBJ010000071.1:0-4401 GCA_036338795.1 Pseudomonadota bacterium
CGAATTTCTCGATCAGGTGAATGTGGCAACTCGCCCAAGAACGAACTCGTCGAGGACATCGCTATTGCACTGGCCCAATCAGACCCGACCGCGTTCGATGGTGTGATTTCCGACGATTTTCGACGCGTGACCGTGGGCGACGCGATTTCACAGGGCAAGGACACGTTCCTGCGTCAGCTAGAGGCGGATGCTGCGGCAGATGCAGTCACAGTTTTCCATGTCAGTTCGCACGGCAAGACGGGGGCAGTGAATGGTGAGATGGCGCTGAAGTCGGGAAATATCGCGTTCTGTCACGTTATCGAATTCACGAGTGCTGCCAGCACCAGTGTGAAGACGATCACCAGCTACCTCATCCCGCTGGATTACCGCTACTAGGAAGGGAACGGCCCAGCCTTGCTGAGGCTTGAGCTGATCGGATGCTGCAGGACAGTTTCCAGCCACTTTGCGGTTTCGATCAGTTTTCCAAGGTCAAGACCGGTCTCAAACCCCGCGCGCTCCAGCATGTAAACGACATCTTCTGTCGCCACGTTTCCGGTTGCGGCTGGCGCGAACGGGCAGCCACCGATACCGCCACAGCTCGCGTCGATCACGTCCACGCCCTCATCGACGGCTGCAGCGACGTTTGCCAATGCGGCGCCGCGCGTATCGTGGAAATGCATCCTTAGGAACACGTCCGGCGCGTGCATGCGAACCAGTTCAATCGAGCTTCGCACCTGCCAGGGCGTCGCCACGCCAATCGTGTCTCCCAGCGCGAGCTCTCCGACGCCTGCGCGCTGTGCACGGCCGGCCAGGTTGCCGACGACGTTCAGGTCAACGTCACCATCGTACGGATCGCCAAACGCGACAGAGACCGTGGCCGACAGTGGAATTCCAGCTTCCAGAACGAGCGGGGCGCACTGGTCCAGCGTATCTGCGCTTTCGCTCGGGCTCATGCCCTGGTTGCGCCGGCCGAACCCTTCGCCTGCAACAAGCACGAAATTGATCTCGTCTGCCTTGGCATCAATTGCGCGCCTCACGCCTTTCTCGTTCAGTGCGAGGGCAATGTGCCGGGTTGGGCGGCTCCGATCGAGGCCCATGAAAACCTCAGCGGAGTCCGCCATTTTGGGAACCGCCTTGGGTGAAACGAAGCTGCCCGATTCCATCCGCCGTACGCCGCAAGCCTCGAGCCGCTCAATGAATTCGAGCTTCTGTGCCGTACTCAGATTGGCGGGATCGTTCTGCAACCCATCCCGCGGACCAACCTCAACAATATCGATACGTCTTGTCATGGGACTTAACTAATGCTGTTGGAGGGCCGATGACAGAGCAAAAACCACCGCTTTCGGGAATCCGCGTTATCGAACTGGGCCAGCTGATCGCCGGTCCGTTCTGCAGTCAGCTTCTTGGGGACTTTGGCGCCGATGTGATCAAGGTCGAAGCGCCTGATGCGCCGGATCCTGCTCGCGGCTGGGGCGCGGCCAAGGTGAACGGCCAAAGTGTTTTCTGGCCAATCATTGCCCGCAACAAGAAGTCGCTCACACTGAACCTTCGTACCGAGGCCGGCCAGGCGGTTCTAAAAAAGCTCGCTCAAACGGCGGACGTGCTGATCGAAAATTTCAGGCCGGGAACGCTGGAGCGTTGGGGGATCGGGCCGGACACGCTCCATCGGATTAACCCAAAACTGATCGTGACGCGCATCTCCGGTTATGGGCAGACCGGCCCTGAAAGCCACAAGGCGGGCTATGCCAGCGTCGGTGAAGCAAAGGGCGGTTTGCGCCATCTCATCGGTGAGCCAGACCGGCTTCCGGCGCGCGCCGGCGTGTCCTTAGGGGACACGATGACGGGAACTTTTGCCGCTCTCGGCACGATGATGGCGCTGTTCGCCCGCGAACGGTCCGGTAAGGGGCAGGTGGTCGACGCGGCGATCTACGAAAGCGTGATGGCATTCATGGAAAGCCTGATTCCGGAATACGCGCTCGCGGGGCACACGAGGGGGCGTACAGGGCCCATCCTGCCGCGTGTTGCGCCCTCAGGTGTCTACCCCTGCCGCGATGGACTGGTCATCATCGGCGCCAATCAGGACACGCTGTTTCGACGCCTCGCTGCGATGTGCGCGACTGACTGGGCCGATAATCCCCGATATGCCACCCATGATGCGCGCGGAGAGCATCAGCTTGAGCTCGATGAAAAGATCAGTGCGTGGACAGGCGAACGAAGCACCAGCGACGTTCTCGCGCTTTGCGAGGAACACGGCGTACCGTGCGGTCCGGTAAACACAGCGCGCGACATGCTCGAAGACGCGCACATTGCGGCTCGCAATGCGATCATCAAAGTTACGCACCCGATGCTGGGCGACGTGCCAATGCAGGGGGTGTTTCCAAAACTGTCCGAAACGCCGGGCAAGGTGAATTCAGCCGGTCCATCTCTCGGCGAGAATACAGCGGAAATTCTCTCGCAGCTGGGATATGATCAATCCGAGCAGGACCAGTTCAAACAGGAGGGCATCATCTGATGTCGACATACGAGGCGCCGCTTTCCGGCGCTGAACAGGACGAAACGGGAGAGCTTCGTCCCAAATTTGACGCCAGCGGCCTGATCGCGGCGATCGCGCAGGATGTCGAAACGGACGAAATTCTGATGCTGGCGTGGATGAATGCTGACGCGCTCGAGCAGACTATTCGGACAGGCAGGGCGACATACTGGTCACGCTCGCGGGCAGCGATCTGGGTCAAGGGCGAATCCTCCGGTCATACGCAAGAGGTCGCCGACATTCTCGTCGATTGTGATCAGGATGCGATCATCCTGAAGGTGCGCCAGACGGGAGCGGCTTGCCATACACATCGCAAGAGCTGTTTCTATCGACGCGTTGATGGCACCGGGACGAAGCTTTCCTTCACCGATGGCGGTCGCTAGAACTGCTTCACGAATCAAAGGGGTCACGCACATGAAAAAGTTCCTTCTCGCTTCAGTCGGCGGTTTGCTGTTCGCCGTTGCAGCCTGTTCGGGTCCTTCCGGCGTGGATGACGAACCGGCGCAAGACGCGTCCGCGGTGACTTCGCCAGACGAGGACGACGCAGTCGAAGCAGACACGGCGGCGTCGGAAGAAAATACGGTCGACGCGCTACAGCTCCTGAAGCTCGACTGCGGATCGATTTACGTCGCCGACCTCGATATCTTCTCGACCGAGGGCGATTATGCGGGTCAGACCGACACGTTCACCGACACGTGCTGGCTTGTCCGCCATCCTGAGGGTGACCTGCTTTGGGATCTCGGCCTGCCGGGGGTTTTGACCACACAGGATGAGCAGACGACTGGCGTTTTCACCGTCTCGCTCGACACGACAATCGCCGACCAGCTGGCCGAACGCGGTATGGCAATGTCGGAAATCGAGTATGTCGCGATTTCGCACAGCCATTTCGATCATGCGGGGCAAGTGGACCAGATCGACGGCTCCACCTGGCTCGTGAACCAGCGCGAATATGATCACATGTTTCCTGAGCCCGAAGTCTCTGAGGATGCGCCAGCCGATGACATTGAGGCGGAAGGCGGCACGGATTCCGGAAATCAGTTTCCGGGGTTCGAGGTGTTGAACCACCAGATCATTGACGACAATCATGACGTGTTCGGGGATGGCTCTGTCGTTATCTTCATGACACCAGGCCACACGCCCGGGCATTCGTCACTGATCGTGAATCTGCCCGAGACAGGGCCTGTTATGCTCACAGGGGATCTCTGGCACCGAACCGAAAGCCGCGAACTCGGGCGCGTTCCGCAGTTCAATACGAATGTGGAAGAAACGCGCGCCTCGATGCAAGTCTTTGAAGACAAGGCTCGAGAGCTTGGCGCCAAGGTCATCATCCAGCATGAGCCAACGGACGTTGACGACTTGCCGGAGGTAATGCGCTAGGCGGACTGGCACAGAATCTGGCGACCCCGGCGCGATTCGAACGCGCGACCTACAGATTAGGAATCTGTTGCTCTATCCTGCTGAGCTACGGGGTCCACCAATTCTGTGCGATACCCTGTTTTGGCGAAGGGTTGAAGGGGCAGGGATGCGTATACCGCTGATCGCGATCGCTGCTGCATTCATTGCTTTTGCTGCTTGCACACCTGCGTCGCCGATTGACGGGATGCAGCCTGGAGAGCGCGGCCGTGTCGTTCGTGTGCTGGACGGCGATGCGATTGTACTGGATACTGGCCAATCAGTTCGCCTAGTCGGGATTGAGGCGCCGGCTCGAGGCAGCCGGGACAGGGAAGGTCAGCCCTTTGCTGCTGACGCAGCGCGAAGTCTTGAAGACCTTGTTATGGGACGTGAGGTCCAGCTTTATTATCCGGGGCTAACAAGAGACAGGTATGACCGTGCCCTCGCGCACATCGTGACGGCCGATGCAGCTGGACCGGAATACTGGGTGAATCACGAAC
>JAYZBJ010000072.1:0-5765 GCA_036338795.1 Pseudomonadota bacterium
GCCATCCGGGCTCAACCACGCATTCCGGGGTCGATGAAGACATTCGCAAGCGCATCGGATTTACCGATGGTCTGATACGCTTTTCTGTCGGGATCGAGGCCGCAGAGGACCTGATCGCTGATCTGGATCAGGCCCTCGAGCACGTGTGATTTGGTAGGGCGGTGAAAGCCGCCCTATTTACCGAACGTATAGACGATCGAGGCACGGGTCACAGTGTCCGTGTCTTCGAAGCCGGCTGGCGGGTTGGTATCGTGACGAACTTCAAACGAGAAACGCGCCGACAGTGTATTCGTCAGCGAAGCGGTGAGCGCCGAGATATTGGAAAGCTGCGTCGATTCCTCAGCATAGATGATATCGGTGTTGTTCGAGATCCCGACAGCCTCATTAAGCTGATGAGCGAACTCGGAGCCGGCAACCACGGAGAAAGACTGTTCAGTTGAAGCCGGCGTGGTAACCGTCGCGCCATCGACCTCGACATTCGTTTCTCGAACCTCGTCAATCTTGAAACCCGGGCCGCCCTGAATTGACCAGGTCGTCGCTTCATTGTCGATGATCTGATAGCCGAGACCGCCGCCGACGAAGAAGCGCGATTCAAACCCGGAAAATTCATCACGCTCATATGAGGAGCGCGCAAAGCCGAAAGTGCGGTCGCCTAGCTGTCGATCAACTTCACCTGAGAGAAACCAGCGATTCTTGGTTTCGACCGAATCGGTTTCGCCATAATCTGCGGCGGCTTCGGCGGTGTACGTCCACAATCCGGCTTCGCGTTCAACGTTCAGCGCCAAGCCGAGATCGCTGGTTTCTGTATTACCTGTGGTGTATCCAGCGCTAAGCGAACCCTCGCCAGACCAGCCATCCTGAGCAGATGCTGCGAAGGCGCCACCAGCCAGGAAAAACGCAAGAATCGAAGTGCTTCGTATCATCATTAACCATCCTCTTGAGAAGTCCCGGCGGTACTCGCAAATACAGGCGATGGCGTCGATACTCCAAATACCGTTGGTCCGAATGCGCCAAAGACGGGCGACGGACTTGCAGGAATTGATTTCCCATGAAACCAAAGGGCTATGACAGATCTGACTCTCAAGACCTCTGAAGATGAGGCCGTATGCGAGCGCATTGCCGCAGCTGAAAAGCGAATGCAGGAGCGTACGCTGGAGTGGGCACGTATCAATACGGGCAGTTGGAACAGGGCCGGCCTCGATCAGTTGGCGCCCAAGCTTGCCGACGCGTTTTCGGCGCTGGATGCAGATGTACGTCTCGACACATCTCCGCCCTTCGAAAAGGTAAATCAAAAGGGACATGCCGAAGACTTCGAGACAGGGCCTATCATTCGGGTTTCATCGCGGCCCGAGGCCCCGGTCCAAGTGATCATGAGCGGTCACTATGACACGGTTTTTCCTGAAGGCACTTTTACCGAGATTACCGATCTGGGTGAGGGGCGGATGAACGGCCCGGGTCTCGCCGATATGAAAGGTGGCCTGTCGGTCATGCTCGGTGCGCTCGAAGCCTTCGAAGCGGGCCCGATGAAAGAAAAGATCGGCTACCAGATCGTCATTACGCCAGACGAGGAAATCGGCAACTTCGCGAGTTCGCCTGCCTTGAAGCAGGCTGCCCAGTCAGGTGCCATGATTGGGATGACCTATGAGCCCTGCATGGAATCCGGGGCGATGTCAGGCGGGCGGAAGGGCTCAGCAGTGTTCGATGTCGTTCTTCATGGACGTTCCGCACATGCAGGGCGATCCAAGGAGGACGGACGTAGCGCGCTTGAGGCGGCTGCGCACATGGTTGTTGACCTTGAGGCGCTGAACAATCGACGCGAAGGCGTTTCCTTCAATGTCGGTGCGATCGAGGGAGGCGGCCCGGTTAACATCGTGCCTGATCTGGCGATTGTGCGTTTCGGCGCCCGCGCCCCCGATGCTGACGCTGCGCAGTGGGCGACTTGGGAAGTTGAACGCATCTTTCGCGAAGCCAAAGCCCGGGATGGCATCTCAGGGCATCTGCACGGCGGTTTCTACCGCCCGCCCAAACCGCGAAATGACGCGCAGCAAGCTCTGTTCACCGCTGTCGCTGAGACAGGCAAGGCACTCAATCTCGATCTGGAATTTGTCGACACTGGCGGTGTCTGTGAGGGCAATAATATCTTTGCTGCGGGCGTGCCTAACGTCGATACGTTGGGCGTTATGGGCGGCCGCATCCATTCCAGCGAAGAATATGTGGTTATGTCGAGCTTCGTCGAACGCGCGAGCCTGTCGGCCCTTCTGCTTAACCGGCTCGCTGACGGCCGAATTGATGCGAAGAAAATCAAGGCACTAATGGAATGAGTTCGCCCTATGTCATGCGGCCCGCGCGGCTGGATGATTTCGACATCCTGATGCAGCTTGCCGAAGAGTCCGGACCGGGCTTCACCAGCTTGCCCGTTCACGAACCAATTCTGCGCGAGCGACTGGAAAAGTCGGAGAAAGCGTTCTCTGGCAACCTCGCACAACCGCAATATGGCAAGTATCTCATGATGATGGTCGATCATGAGACCGGTGAAGTTGGCGGCTGTAGCGCAGTGAAGGCGGGAGTTGGTATCGACCAGCCATTCTTCAATTACCGTGTCATTACCATTGCTCAGGCAAGCCACGCCGCAGACCGTCGGTTCGACATGGATGCGCTGGTTCTCACCAATGAGTTTGTCGGCTTTACAGAGGGAGGAACTCTGTTTCTCCGCAAGGCGCATCGCGGGGGCGGGGCAGGGCGCCTCCTGGCGCAGTCGCGCTATCTGCTGATGGCTGCGGCGCCAGAGCGGTTCGGAGACATGGTGCTGGCAGAGCTTCGCGGCGTAGTAGATCCTGAAGGACGAACGCCTTTCTGGGACGCGATGGGCCGGCATTTCTTCCGAATGGAGTTTACCGAAGCAGACATTCTGTCGGCCACAACGGATAACCAGTTCATCCTGGACCTGATGCCGAAATACCCGATCTATGTGGACTTGCTTCCACCTGAAGCCCGGGAGGTGATCGGCCGGGTGCACGCGGATGGTGTCGGAGCGCTCAAGCTTCTCGAGTGGGAGGGGTTCAGGTTCGAACGCACGGTCGACATTTTCGATGGCGGTCCGTTGGTCGCCGCGCCGCGCAGCCTAATCCGCACGATCAGGGAAAGCCGCGAAGTGACGCTGCAAACCGGTGAGGCAAACGCATCGAGTGGACTTGTTTCCAATGATCTTGCCTCCGACATCCGGGTAACGATGGCAGACGGTGAACTGCAGGATGGAAACGTGTTCGTGACGACAGCGGACGTTCTCGATCGCCTGAAACTCTCCCCGGGAGACAAGGCGCGAATCTGGTTAAGGAGCTGAGGAATGGCCAAGGGCGCCTATATCGCAGGCAAGTGGATGGCGGGTGAGGGAGACTGGTTCGAGAAAACCTGCCCGGCAACCGGAGAGACCAGCTGGGAGGGCCAGGCAGCGAGCCCGTCACAGGTCAACAAGGCCGTGGAAAACGCCCGTGAAGCCGGCAAGGCATGGCGCCACATGCCGCACCATGACCGGACACGGATTCTCGAAGCCTACGCCGAGAAGCTTGGCGAACGCGCCGAACAGATAGCCGAAGCGATCAGCCGCGACATGGGCAAGGTGAAATGGGACGCTCTCGGCGAAGCGGCCGCGATGAAAGGCAAGATTGCCGTCTCGATCCAGGCCCAGGTTGAGCGCGCCGGTGGCAAGGCGAACGATACCGCATTTGGATCAGCGCATCTGACACACCGACCGCATGGCGTCATGGCGGTTTTCGGACCATTCAACTTTCCGGGGCACCTGCCGAACGGCCATATTGTTCCGGCGCTACTGGCTGGAAACACGTGCGTTTTCAAGCCGTCTGAGCTTGCTCCGGCGGTTTCAGAAATCATGATTGAGTGCTTCGAGGCCGCTGGGCTGCCGCCGGGCGTCGTGAACGTTGTTCATGGAGGGCGTCATACGGGCGCTGCCTTGCTTGAGGCCGATATCAACGGCCTCCTCTTCACCGGATCTGCCAATACAGGGGCGGCGTTCCACCGACACTTCGCTGGGCGACCCGACGTTACCCTGGCCCTTGAGATGGGTGGAAACAATCCGCTGATCGTCTGGGATCCAGCCGATGTCGATGCGGCTGCTGATATTGCTGCGCAGTCAGCCTATCTTACCACCGGCCAGCGCTGCACGTGCGCGCGCCGAATATTCGTTCCCGACAACAGTTTTGGCGCGAATGTCGTGGAAGCCATCGTCGAACGGGCCAAAGGGCTCCGCATCGGTGCGTGGAACGAAGACGATGTTTTCATGGGACCTCTTGTCTCCGAAAAGGCGGCAGATGCTGCGATCGAATTTCAGACCATGCTGTCGAAGGCTGGTGGCAAACCACTTCGCCGTCTCAAGCGCATGGATCGCGGTGGTGGTTTTGTGACCGCAGGCGTGATTGACGTAACTGACGCCTCGAACATTCCCGATGAGGAATTGTTTGGTCCGCTGGTTCAGATCGTCCGGGTGAAAGAGTTCGACACTGCACTGACCATGGCAAACGATACGCGGTTCGGCCTTTCTGGCGGACTGGTGAGCGACGACGATGCGTTGTGGTTGTGTGTTCACAACGAAATGCGGGCCGGCATCCTGAACAGAAACCGGCCGACAGTTGGCGCCGCCGGCAATATGCCGTTTGGCGGTCCCGGCCTTTCTGGCAATGCGCGTCCCGGCGCTTATTACGCTGCAGACTATTGCGCGTGGCCACAAGCAAGCCAGGTCGCTGACAAGGCTGAGCGTCTTTCTGCCAAAGGCTTTCCGGGGTGAGCGGCGCGGTCATGGATAATTCGAGCCAGATTGAATTTTGGAATGGGGAGGCCGGAGGCCACTGGGTTTCAGAAGCGCGCTATTTCGACCGGATGCTGCAGCCCTTCATACCGCTGGTTCTGGAGAAGGCGGGCGTGGCGGGCGGTGGTCGTGTGATCGATGTCGGCTGCGGATCGGGCACGCTAAGTGTGGCGGCGGCTGAGGCAGGCGCAGACCATGTGACCGGGGTTGACGTATCTGCCCCGATGCTTTCGCTCGCTCGAGAACGGGCAGCACCGTATCAGTCCATAGAATTCATCGAAGCTGATGCCTCGTCCTGGTCTGCTCACCAGCCGTTCAACAGACTGATTTCCCGCTTTGGCGTGATGTTCTTCGCCGATCCGGTGGCTGCTTTCATACAATTGCGCGGGCAACTCGTGCCCGGTGGAAATCTCGCTTTCTCCTGCTGGCAGTCGCTCAGCGAAAACAAATGGGCACTCATGCCAATCTTGGCAGTACGACCGCTTCTAAACGATGCACCGCAGCCCGCCGAACCCGGTGCACCGAGTCCGTTCGCCTTCGAGGATGCCACCCGAACGGCGAGTATCCTCAAGGATGCCGGTTGGTCCAAGGTTGATATAACGCCGTGGAAAGGCGAGTTGACCCTGCCAGGGGACTCAAACGACGAGACGGTCGATTTCATGATGCGCAACGGGCCCGCAGCGCGCCTGATGAAGGATCACGACCTCGACCCTGATAGGGCTCGTGCCGCGTTGGAGGCGGCATTGAGCAAGATTTCCAGCGATGATGGCCCGGTTGCTGTTGACGCTGCTGCATGGATTGTCAGCGCTACCGCCTAGAATGGGTTCAGCGAATATCCTTGGTTGGCGAGCACAGCGTGTGCCGTCATGGCGGACAAAGCAATCTGCACACCGGGAATGAGGTCGTCTTTCTCGATTTCGCGTGCCGCGGCTGTCTGTCCGCATAG
>JAYZBJ010000073.1:0-7483 GCA_036338795.1 Pseudomonadota bacterium
ACCACCCATCATGACGAGGGCGGTGAGGGGATTCAGCAAAGACGTCATATCGTCCTCCTGTATTGGCACGCTGAGATAATCAACGCACCGCACAGAAAACAGGGCTGAAAAAAGGTATTTCCGCCGCGATTCGTTGTGTCCTGTTCAGGACAGGGTTTACTCGGACGGTGTATCGCGCGCGAGAATCTCGCGCTTGCCCGCATGGTTCGGCGCAGAGATTACACCTTCCTCCTCGAGCCGCTCAATCAGAGTCGCAGCCTTGTTGTACCCAACCTTGAGGCGCCGCTGGAGGTAGGAGGTGGATGCACGCTTGTCGCGTAGCACGATCGCCATGGCCTGTGCGTACAAGTCATCGTCGCCATCGCCCGTCGAGACGCCGAGCATAGCATCCATGATGGCGCTGCCGGTGCCGCCCTCCTCAGGCTCTTCGAGGATATCGGTGTTGTAGTCAGGCTCGCCCTGGTCCTTGAGCCAGTTGACGACCGTCTCAACCTCTTCATCGGAGACAAACGGGCCGTGGAGGCGCTTCGTTTTCACACCGGCCGCCTGGTACAGAAGATCGCCCATGCCGAGCAGCTGCTCAGCACCCTGCTCGCCGAGAATGGTCCGCGAGTCGATTTTCGTGGTCACCAAGTAGGAGATACGGGTCGGGAAGTTCGCCATGATTGTACCGGTGAAGACAACGACCGAGGGGCGCTGTGTCGCCGTGATGAGGTGAATACCCGCCGCACGGGCCATCTGGGCGAGGCGCTGGATGCAGCCTTCGATTTCCTTGCCGGCCACCATCATGAGGTCAGCCATCTCGTCGATCACGATGACGATATTCGGAATGTGCTCGAGCGGCAGCATTTCCGTTTCGTGGATTGGCTTTCCGCGGTCATCGTATCCGGTCTGAACCTTGCGGGTCAGGTGCTCCCCGCGTTCGCGATATTGCGCGGCCTTCTGGTTGAAGCCAGCGAGGTTCCGGACGCCCGCCTTGGACATCAGCTCGTAGCGGCTCTCCATTTCGCGCACCGCCCATTGCAGCGCGCAAACAGCCTTTTTGGGATCTGTAACAACCGGCGCAAGCAGGTGCGGAATGCCCTCATAGATCGACAGTTCGAGCATTTTCGGGTCGATCATGATGAAGCGGCACTGCTCGGGCGACAGGCGATAGATCAATGAAAGGATCATCGCGTTAACACCAACCGACTTACCAGAACCGGTTGTACCCGCGATCAGCAGGTGAGGCATTTTTGCGAGATCAACCACGGTTGGCGTGCCCCCAATGTCCTCGCCGAGAGCCATAGGCAGGGATGCCTTCGAGCCGGTATAGGCAGACGCCGACAGCAGCGAGCGGAAATAGACGGTCTCACGCTCCTCGTTCGGAAGTTCGATACCGATCGCATTCTTGCCGGGGATAACGGCCACACGGGCTGAAACCGCACTCATGGAACGGGCAATGTCGTCGGCCAGTGAAATCACGCGCGCGGATTTCACACCGGCTGCTGGTTCCAGCTCGAACAGCGTCACCACAGGCCCTGGGCGCACTTCCTTGATACGACCACGAACACCGAACTCGCGGAGCACTTCTGACAGGCGGTTGGCCTGCGCAAGCAGTCCATCTTCGTCAATCGCACCGCGTCGTTCAGGCGGCATCTGCAGCAGGTCGATGGATGGCAGGATTTTCTTGCCACCGCGCGACTTCTTGCGGACTGCTGGGCGCTCAGGTTCGGGCGCCGGTTTTGTCGCCTTGGTCAGCTTGGGACGGGTAACAGCGCTTGGCATGTCATCGTCCTCGTCAGACCCGTCGTCCAGTTCAGGTTCTGGCGGCGGTGCAATTGCCTTGCGCTTGGCAGGCGTCTCGGTCCCGCCATGAATGCTTGGGCCGTCGACCACTTCGTTGTCAAAGGCTTCGGGCGGACGTTTTCGGCCCAAACTGCCAAGCACACGGCGACTGAAGCCGCCTGCTTGCCTCAGGACACGTTCGCCGGAACTGGACGCAGCCGAGTGCAGGAGTTGTGCATCGCCGCGCCGGAAACCGAGCGCGCTGAACGCAAGAAAGGCCGCAATCACGCCAAGGCAGAAGCCAGCAAGCACGGAAGGAAACGGCAGCAGCAACGCCTTGAATGGCAGCACGGCGAGCCCGTAAATCCAGTCGCCAACAACGCCGCCAAGCCCGGCCCACAATGGCCAAGAGGCAGGCACCGGAAATGAAGCAAGCGCACCTGCCAATACGGGGATGAACAGCATTCCGTAGAACCAGCGGCGAATTTTAGGGGCACCGATCAGCACAGCGCGCATCGCACCGCCCACCATCAGCGCGAGTCCGGCCATCCAGGCGGCGAAGCCCAGCGTCTGTAACGCCAGGTCCGCGAGGATGGCGCCCGTTCCACCAAACAGGTTCTGGACGTCCATGCTGGTTGCGGCATTCCAGCTGGGGTCTGTCGATTCATACGTGCCGACGCTGCCGCAGAGAAATACACCGATGCCGAAGGCTGCAGTCCCCGTAAGGATGCGCCAGACCGGATCGGTCATCTCGCGTACGCGTTCGCTTTCTGCAATCGAATTGGCCATGTCGCTGTCCACCATCTTGAAGATGAGATTTTCTCGTAAATTGCCCGGATGCTCTTAACACCGCGCAAACGCGGCAGACTTGCGGCAGCAAATGTCACAAAAAATCCCCGGCCAGTTGCCTGGCCGGGGAAGTCTGGGAGGAAACGCTTCCCGAGAAGAAGCGAACCGGTTTCAGCCTCAGCTGAATTCTGGATAGGCCTCGAGGCCAACTTCGGACTTGTCCATACCTGCGAGTTCTTCTTCATCGCTCGGGCGGACACCGATGGTGTATTTCAGCGCGTACCAGACGATGGCGGACGCAATCGAGACAAAGATGCCGCAAGCGAGGACACCGATGAACTGGCCAAGATAGCTTGGCGTACCGCCTTCGACATCGATGCCGAAGCCGCCGCCATGCGAAAGCGGAACAATCATCGTACCCCAGATGCCGCACACGAGGTGAGCCGGGATTGCGCCGACGACATCGTCGATCTTGAACTTGTCGAGCAGAGGAACCGTCAGCACCACAAGTACACCGCCGATCGCACCAATCAGGATTGAGAGGCCCATGGACGGCATGAGCGGCTCAGCCGTGATGGAAACGAGGCCACCGATCGCACCGTTGAAGGCCATGGTTGCGTCGACTTTGCCCTTGTAGAGGATCGCCGTGAGCGCCATTGCCGCGAGCACGCCGCCACAGGCTGCCATGTTCGTATTGGCGAAGATGTTTGCGACAGCGTTGATGTCGTCAAATGTGCCAGCAGCGAGCTGGGAGGCGCCATTGAAACCAAACCAGCCAAACCAGAGAATGAATGTACCCAGCGCTGCGAGTGGTATGTTCGAGCCCGGCATCGGGTGAACTTCACCATTCACGAACTTGCCGGCACGCGGGCCAATGATGATGGCGCCAACGAGGGCGGCCCAGCCACCGGTCGAGTGAACGAGGGTAGATCCAGCAAAGTCAGAGAAGGCAAATTGCGAATCCAGCGCACCGCCACCCCACTCCCAGGACGCGACGATCGGATAGATGAATGCGGTCAGCACAGCGGTGAACGCAAGGAATGACCAGAGCTTAACGCGCTCGGCAACCGTACCGGAAACGATCGACGCGGCCGTGGCGACGAAGACCATCTGGAAAAACCAGTCAGAGGATGCCGAATAGCCAGTGTCGAGGCTCTCTTCAGGCGACCAGATAAAGGATGGCACGCCAAACCAGCCGCCAATGACCGTCGAACCTGGATAGGCCATGTTGTAGCCAACCAGCCAGAACATGATGCCTGCAACGGAGAAGAGGGCCACGTTCTTCATGGACTGCATGGCGGCATTCTTTTTCCGCACCAGACCAGCCTCGAGCATACAGAAGCCGGCTGCCATGAACATGACGATCAGGCCTCCGATGAGGAACAGGTAACTATTGTCGACATATGCGCTCACAGCCGACGCTTCCTGTGCAGACGCGCCCAGCGCCGCCAAGGCTGCGAGCGGCGCCAGCGCCAATCCTCGCATCGTGCCTTTAACCAAACTACTCATGCCCTTCTCCCAATTGGTTGGTATGACGAAGGGCAGCTAAGCGGACCTGCTCGGCAAACGACCAGAGACATTAAGCTCGTGTTATTATGTGGTCGCCGCTGTGAACAAAAATCAGGCACGCTGCGACCCAAACGCCCGTTTCGGCGTCAACTCTGGACCGGATTCCCTCGAGGACTTACATGGCGGAAATGGATATGCGCGAGAGTGAAACCGTCATTATCGGGGCTGGGCCAACGGGTGCGGCCCTCGCGCTGGCGCTCGCAGGCGCTGGAATTGAGACGATCCTCGTCGATGCCCGCGATCCCGCCCAACCTGCCCGCAGGGATACTCGCAACTTCGCTGTCGTAACTGGCAGTTGGCGTCTGCTGAGCCGCCTTGGTGTCACGGCCAGCCTTGATGGACAGACGCAGCCGCTTCATGGCCTCGAAGCCGTAGATGGCGGCACACACTGGTTTGGCCAGCCGCATGTCATGTTCGCGGACGAGGACCTGCCAGGCCGCAGCGACCGCGAAACGCTGGGACACATGATCGAAGCGCCCATCCTTCAGGCAGCGCTGGATGAAGCGATGCAGGCACAAGAGAAACTGACCATCCTCGCCCCTGCCAGGTTTGTCAGTGTCGAGGCCGTCGCGGGGAGTGCGCTCGTTCAGCTTGAAGACGGGACGTCGATCCTTACGCGCCTCCTGGTCGGCGCCGATGGCGTTAACTCTCCGGTCCGCACCGCCAGTGGAATTGAAACGGAGGGCCGCGACTACGGGAAATCGGTCTTCGCTGCGAACGTGAAGCTCTCGCGCCCCCATGATGGCATCGCCCGGCAGCTTTTCACACCGGAGGGACCATTCGCCACGCTGCCACTGCGCGGCGATCGGGCAAATCTGGCCTGGTATCTCAAGCGCGGTGCCGCCGAGGCGCTCGCAAAGCTGCCTGAGGCCGAGGTCGAGGCGGAGCTGAATCATCGCTTCGCTGACTTTGCAGGCGAAATGACAATTGATGGGCCAATGGGCTCCTATCCGCTCATCCTGCGAATTGCCGAGCGGATGGTGAGCGATCGAACCGCACTGGTCGGCGATGCAGTGCGTCGGATCAACCCATTGGCAGGACAGGGCCTCAATCAGGGCTTCCGCGACGTGGCCGCCCTTTATGATGCCATCATGGATGCTGATCATGCCGGCCTGGACATCGGGTCTGAACAGGCATTGGCCGCCTATCAGGCGTCCCGCCGTTTCGGCGCCAATACTGCAGCACTCGCCATGGACGCCATAGACCGCCTCTTCTCGAACGATCACACGCTGACCAAGCCGGTCCGAACACTCGGGCTGATGGCTGCTGAACGGATTGCGCCGCTTCGCAAGCGCATTGCTGGATTTGCGAGTGCATCGTCGGACAGTTTGCCAAGCCTGATGCAGCCACTCGATTAGTCAGCCCCAGAAATAGAGCCCGACGAGGATCAGGACGGGCACAATCGCCAGCCCAAACGTGTTGCGTGCAAATACGAAGTGGTCGATCCACCGATCAAGTCGGTCATCGCCGCTGGAGCGGGTGGTGGTGACATGCTCGACGCTCTCGCGCCTGATCCTTGTGTCATCACCGACAATGTAACTGGTCAGCGAACCCGCCACGAAGAGGCAGCCGAAATAGAACACGGCGCTCCACGCGATAGCCGCAAATGCGGCCGCCATCGCACTTGCCCCAATATCGAACGCCTCAAACTGACCGAACATCCAAAGCGCGAGGCTAAGCACGAAAAGGCCTGTGAAAAAGGCAAGCCAGGCAACAAGTTTCAGTTTTCCGAAATCGACTGGACGACCATCCGTTTCCACTGTCCCCTCCATCAAGGCTCAGCTCAGGATGACGCCTCTCCCAGTTCGCGCAAGAGTTTCCACGTATAGAGCCCGCTGGAATGCCCGTCGGAAAAGTGAATGCGAACGGCATAACGACCGACAGGATCTGCTTTGGTCACGCTGATATCTGCGGGCACCGGTGGCTGCGGTGGCTTCGGCCCGGACCCGTGCCCGCGGACCTCTGCGGACGGGCTTTCCTCACGCAACCTCTTGTACGGAATGTCGAAATTGGCCTCGTCTTCAAACGTGACTGAAAGCACCGCATCTTTGCGACGAAAGCGAAGTTCCGTTGGCCAGGGCATAACGCTCATCAGATCAGTCCGTCTCGAGTGGGCGCGCCTCACTCTCCAGCATGATCGGCAACCCGTCGCGGATCGGGAAGGCAAGTTGGGCCTTCTGAGAAACAAGCTCCTGTCTCTCCCGGTCGTAGATCAACGGCGCACGGGTTAGCGGGCAGACCAGCAGCTCCAGCAGTCGCGGGTCTGTTCCATGAGCGCCAGGTTGGGCGTCGGCATCTTGTGAGGGCATGTCTGTCATTGCAGGGTCGATGAATCGTCGCCGGAGATGTCCATGTCAAGCAGCGCAATGAGGGCGTCGCACCGACCGCAGAGGTCTGGCGCTTCGAGCAGGGCCTGCTTCTCCATAGGTGAAAAAGGACAGCCCGCTGCCAGCGCATTCACTAGCGTCTCCAGCGGGGCGCTTTCAACAGCGTCCCAGTCCACTTCCATCTGATTGGTCGAAACGTATTTTCGGAGGGCATCGGCGAGTTTCGTCCGGTCCGGCAGGCAATCGGTGTCGGGCTCCCCGAGATCCCCTTCAAAGCTCTTCCAAACAGGGTGTACCTGACGATAAGGCGTCTGAACGTCGAGCTCGTCGTCCAGCCTGAAGCGGCAAACGCCGGTCAGGTTGATGAGGTACCGTCCGTCCTCGGTTTCCGAGTAGGATGTGATGCGTCCGGCACAGCCCACGCCAGCCAGATGCGGCGCCTGTTTGGTGCCACCGGCCGGCTGAACCATGCCGATCAGCCGGTGTCCCGCCATCGCATCGTCAATCATATTGAGATAGCGGGGCTCAAAAATGTTGAGCGGCAGCGACCATCGCGGAAACAGGAGCGCGCCAGCCAGCGGGAACACCGCAAGTGTCTCCGGCAATTCGGCGGTTTTCCTGTATCCGTGTCTGGTCATGCAAACGGTCTCTCCTGAGGGCTCTCCCCTCTACGTGGTTCAGATGACCTGAAAGTCGATCCCTCAGGCAAACATCAGCGAGGATAAACGCCGCCGGCCCTCGATCGTTGCCGGAGATTTCGGTCCGGCTGCCTCGAACAGTTCCAGGAGCTTGGCTTTCGCCTTGCCCTCTTCCCAGTTCATATCGTCGGCGAGGATTTTCAGGAGGTGGTCAGACGCTTCCGCATGCTTGCCACGCGCAATGAGCGCTTCAGCAAGCTGGAAACGATGAGCGTGGTTTGAGCGGTCATTGGTGACCTGATCGATCAACGTGTCCAGCTCATCATCCTTTGGCGCGTCAGCGGTCAGCTCTATTGCCGTCCGGACCCCTTTAATCGCGGGATCGGACTGTTT
>JAYZBJ010000074.1:0-9176 GCA_036338795.1 Pseudomonadota bacterium
CATCTCGGCGGCGTGGCTTGCCCCGCGCAAGAACGAGAAATTGGTGGTAACGGCGAGTTCGGCATAGCTGGTCATGCGAACAACCCATGAATGAACCATCTTGGCGCTTCGCCGCGCCCGTCACCATACAATCCCTGCCGGAAGACCCAGTAACGCCGACCTTCTTCATCCTCGACGCGGTAATAATCCCGCGCTCTTGGGAGAGAGGATACCACTTCGCCTGATCTCGGCGCCTCCAGATCAGCACGAAGCTTGGCGATCAGTGTGGCATCCGCACGCTTGTCCAGCTTTGGGGCCAGCCACTTGCGGTCAACACCGTCGGGGCTGTCTGCGGGCGGCGGGGGAACTGTGTACGCCCACCACTCAGGCGCGATCCGCTCTGGCCCGTCGGCACGACTGATATGGCGCGCAAGGCGCCGCCATACAAATTTTACCGGCGGTCCGTCAGGCACTTCGGCCAGAACCTCAACCTCTTCGGGTGGTTCAATCAGCCGGATCGGCCGAGGTCCCTCACGTGGCGCAGTACGATGAGCGCCCGGTAACTCTCCAGCAAACCTCGCATGGAGTTCCGCCCGGTCTGGAAAGTGGCTTTCGCTCTGTTCAACAAATCGCACAACGCCTTCGCCAAGTTTCGCCGTGATCCTGTCTACCAGAGAGGCAATCAGAACAGGATCGCTGTCGCTGACAGCAAGGTCACCGGAAAGCGCGGCCGGGCTCGTGTCCATCAGGCCGGTGCGTCGAGCCTCCAGAACCAGAAGATCAATTCCAAAACCAGGATCAATCTGGTCGATTTTTTCATCGAAAAGCTTCAGCACGTGCTTCGCAGAGCGGGATGGACGCGCCAGCGTTATGGAAACTGATGATACTCCGCCATCTGCCCGGAAGGCATGAAAAGCGAATCCGCGGGCACCTTCGCCTCGCGCGGAAAGTTGGCCGCAGACTTCAGCGGCCAAGGCATCCAAGCCAGCAAGAATTCCCTCCTTTGCCAGCAAGGGTTCAGGGCAGGGTTGTCGGGAAGAGAGTGCCGGTGGAGGTGTGATCGGATTTATCGGCTCATGCCGCAAACCCAGCGCCTGATCCAACCGCAGCAGGACCGCGTCCGCTGCCGCCTTTGATTGGAACCGACGCCCGAGTGCCTTGCGATCAATGCCATAGAGCTGGCCGATCTGATGGAGGCCGAAGCGTTTGAGCAAAGTTTCTGCCTCGACCGACAGTCGAAGAGATGAAACGGGCAATGTCGCCAGTCCGTCCGCCTCTCCTCCTTCGGCCAGGATGGTGTTCGGACTGGAGCGGGCAAGTGCAAAGGCCGCGCCCTGTGTCCCGGCAAGTCCAATCCAGTGCGGAATGGCTTCAGCCTCCAGTGCAGCTGAGATCGCCTGAAGCATTTCACGCTCGCCACCATGCAGATGGTCGCAGCCTGTGGTTTCAATCATCAGGCCATCATGGCCATCAATGGCGACCAGCGGCGAAAACCGGATCATCCAGGCGCCAATTCGGGAAAGCGCGAGGGCGTCGGCCTCCCGATCAATGTCTTCATGCTGGAGGTCCGGGCACCGTGCCTTGGCATCGGTGAATCTCAGGCCTGCCGCAACGCCGAGTCGTCTGGCTGAAGCATTTGCTGCGGCGACTTTCAGTCCGTGTGCACCGTCTTCCAGCAGGGCAAAAGGCTTATGGGTTTCAGGCGCTTCTGCGGAAGTCCTGCTCGATGGCTTTCCAGAGAGGCGGCGACGTGCGCGCCGCAGGCGTGTTAGCGGCCATTCCTGAAACCACACGGAGAGATAGCGTTTCATCGTCAAGCTCGAGGTTAAAGACACGCCCCGTGAGGGCCGGGGCAATCCGGGAGCGCTCAAGGGTGACTTGCCAGCGAAAGGCACCGGGCGCGCGAGAATCAAAAGGATTGGAGGCAGAAGGGCGAGGCTTTACTCGCCAGCGTGCCGCTGCCGCGCTTGATCCTTCGCGGCGCCAAGGCAGCAGCAGGATCACAGGAACACCATAGCGCCCTGCCGCGAGGGTGAGACGCCTTGATGAGGTGAAATCGATATCCTCGATTTCGGCAATCACAGCACTGAAAGCAGAAGATCGGACGGCTTCCTCAATGACCCACAACGTGTCTGCGAGCCTGCGTGTTTCCGCATGAAGAAAAAGCCGCTGGGTTTTCACTCCTAGCCCGCTCAATCCGGCCTGTAGTAAACGGCCGTGCTCACGTCTTAGGGCGTATTGCCTTGCCCAGAATATCGGCCCCTTGCCAAACTGTGCTGCGGCAATCGCAAAGCCGCTGATCGCTCCCATATCGCCGTGGGCGTGCTCGCAGATTTCATGCACGCCCTCAGCGCCCAGCTTCAGAGGGAAGCGCGCTCCAGCTGTGTCTGGCTTGAGCCCAAGGCGAAAGACACCTGGCAGATTGTGGGAAGCAGAGCGCATATGTTCTTATTTTGTTCTTAAGCCAAAGAGTCAAGAACGCGAACCTGAATACAGTCTTTTCAACTATCCAGATAATATGTCGCTGGCATCGGCGGCCACAGGCGTAAAGGTGCACTACCAAAGAGACAGGCGATATCGCAGCAGCAGTCGATCTGGTGCGACAGGCGATACAGAAAAAGAAAATGGCGGAGGAGGAGGGATTCGAACCCCCGGAACGTTCGCACGCTCAACGGTTTTCAAGACCGCCGCATTCAACCACTCTGCCACTCCTCCGTGGCCGGGCGTCTGTTTCAACCATGGCGTCGCGAATTGCAATAGGGGCGCTGAACCTCATTTCCGCCTCAATTCGGCAGAAAGTTAACCTTGCGTTTCAGACCTGTGCGAATCTAGGTGCGACCATTCATCGTATGTCCATCACGTGATGGTAAATGAGGGACATCGGGAATTCGTTCCTAGGCCGCCGACAGAAAGGTCGGGCAGGTCAGAAGACCACAGAATGAGGTTCAAATGCCACGTCACGCCGCATCCGGATTATATCCATTTGCTGCTGCTGCGATTGCCCTAACGCTGGTTCCAGCGGCTGAAGCCGATCGCAAGCATCCCGCACCGATCGAGTATGTCAGCTGGGGGCAGGGCGGTTCAAACACCCAGACCTGGGCGCCCAATCAGACACGCAGTGTTCCTAAGCCGAACTCGCAAGCCACTCAGGATTCGTGGCGCGGACCAGTAACAAAGACTGGATCTGTCGGGCTTCCGGCGGAACGGGAGAAGGTGAATTTTGCCTATCCGGGCACACAGCGGGCCGAGCCTTCGACGAACCGCCAATATGCAAGTGTTGAGCCTAGTCCTCGCGCCTCTCTTCCGCAGCAGCCCTCGAAGCTTTGGCCGGCAGAAGCAACGGCCTCGCCGCTTGAGGCGTCCAAGGCCCCGGCCGTTCAGACGCTGACGCTTGGCGGCAACTCGGTCGCGGCGACGGTGCCAACGGAAGTCTCCAAGCCGGTTACGCCGAACGCTTCGGGCGTTTTGCATGAAGAACGCGGCCTCGCATCCTGGTATGGCGAAGCTTTTCATGGCCAGCCAACCGCCAATGGCGAAATCTTCGACATGGATGCCATGACCGCTGCACACCGCACTTTGCCTCTCCCGAGCCTCGTGCAGGTCGTAAATGAGAGCAATGGCAAGGAAATCGTCGTTCGGATCAATGATCGCGGGCCGTTCGAAGGTGGTCGCATCATCGACCTCTCGAGGAAGGCGGCCGCGGCGCTTGATATCAAGGAACAGGGCGAAGCGCCCGTGGTTGTAAGGTATCTCGGACCGGCACCCGCAGTCGATGCGGTCCAGATGGCTGGGCGTTCGCCTACTGCACCAGCGGCCCAACAGCAGGCAAGCGTTCAGGAGGCGTCGAGCCGCATGAGCCGGCCAGACCTGTACGGAGACATGCTGCTTGGAGGGATGGAGCCGTCCCTTGGTGTTCCGGACCCTGGCAACAGCGTCGCAACGCCAGCGCGGCTGGCTTCAGCGCCGGCAACACCGACTGTATCGTCTGACCGCATTATCGAGGCTTCTCTTCCGCCAGTACAGGCCTATCAACCTGCAACACCAGCAGTTCGAAAGGTGAGCGCGAGTCCGGTCTATACGGGGGCTTCTCCAAGTCACTCCTTCAATCCAGGCATATACGTCCAGATCGGCGCATTTGCAGACATCGGCAACGCGCAGGGGCGCCACGCCCAGGTCGGCGGGATGTTTCCGGTTAGCGTCGAAGATGTGAAAATGAATGGTGCTGACTATTTCCGTGTGCTCGTTGGACCGTTCCCGACACGTGATGCTGCAGAGCGTGCGCGCGTGCAGATGCAGGCGAACGGAATTGGCGAAAGTTTCGTCGCGCTGCGCTGATCCCTGCAGCGCTTGTTGACGATCGTCTCAAAGCAGCCCTTTTCTTGGGTCATGGTATTCGCGTAAGCGAGCCTAGACTGAAGAGGAGTGCTGCTTTGCTGTTCAAGCTCAAGTGCCTTGCCACATTGGCAATCGCCGCCGGGGCTGTATTGCCCGTCTCCGCACAATTGCTTGATACTCAGGCAGAATATGCGGTGATCATGGATTATGAGACCGAAGAGGTCCTGTTCTCCAAGAAGGGTAGTGAGGCGATGATTCCCGCCTCGATGACCAAGATCATGACGGCGCATGTGATCTATGAAGCGATCGAAGATGGTGAGCTTGCGCTAGATACGCGCTTGCCAGTGAGTGAACGCGCATGGCGCGAGGGCGGCTGGGCCACAGGCGGCTCGACGATGGGGCTTTCAATTGGTGAAACGCCAACCGTCGAAGAGCTCCTGCGCGGCGTCATCATTCTGTCCGGCAACGATGCATGCATCGTTCTTGCAGAAGGCCTTTCGGGCACCGAAGAATCATTCGCTCGGCGGATGACCGAAGTCGCCCAGGAAATGGGATTGACGTCCGCGAACTTCAAAAATGCCAGCGGCCTGCACGAAGAAGGCCATGTAATTTCAGCGGTGGATCTCGCGAAACTTGCTCGCATGGAAATCGACAAGTTTCCTCAATATTACAGCTACTACTCTGAAAGAGAGATGTCTTGGAACGGCATCACCCAACAGAACCGAAACCCGCTTCTCGGCAAAATGGATGGCGCGGACGGACTGAAAACCGGGCACCTGGAAATCTCCGGATACGGTCTTACCGCTTCGGCCGAACGGGATGGCGAGCGTCGGATTATCGTCATCAACGGCCTGCCGTCTTCCCAGGCCCGCGCCGACGAAGCGGATCGGCTGATGCGGCTCGCATTCAACGCCTTTGAAGGCCGCACGGTAGAGCCGACCGAAAACGAGATGGCGGTGGTTCCAGTGTGGAATGGTGAGGTGCGCGAAGTCGGGGTTCGGCTCGAAAATCCAGTGCGCGTGACGGCGCACAAAAGTGCGTTTTCGAAGGCCACCGCCGCAATTGTTTATAACGGACCCATCGAGGCGCCGGTAGAGGCGGGACAAGAACTGGCCACTCTCGAAATCACAGTTGAAGGCAAGGACGAGCCCATACGCGCGCCCCTCGTTGCGACTGAGAGTGTCGAGAAACTTGGTTTTCTCGGTCGTGCGATCGAGGGGCTTAGTCTCAAAGTCGGAGGTCAGGACGCTTCATGACCCAGGGACGCGGCATCTTCATAACCGTCGAAGGCGGTGAAGGCTGTGGAAAGTCGACCCTCATTCGTGGCTTGGCTGAGGTTCTCAGTCAGCAAGGCCGAACCGTAAAGACGACGCGCGAGCCTGGCGGCACCCCCTTGGCCGAGAGCGTGCGGCAACTGGTGCTATCGCCACCGGCGGAGGAGGCTTGGAGCCCGCTTGCTGAGGCGTTATTGATGAACGCGGCACGCAGCGATCACGTTGATCGGAAAATTCGTCCGTGGCTAGAACAAGGAAGCTGGGTCCTGTGTGATCGTTTCTCCGATTCGACGCTTGTCTATCAGGGCGTAGGTGGTGTGAGCAGCAGCATCCTAAAGGTGATGCAGGCGGAGGTCACAGCTGACGCGCATCCTGATATCACATTGATTCTTGATGCCGAGCCCGAGGCCTTGCTGCAACGTCGGGAGGCCCGGTCCACGACTGATGTATTCGAACGCAAGCCCCTGGATTTCCACAAGGCCGTCAGGCGGGAATTTCTGAATATCGCGCAAGAGGATCCGGATCGTTGTGTCATTCTTGATGCGCTTCAATCGCCGGAAGCAATGGTGCAGTCTGCAATGCAGGCAATTCAGTCGCGATTTTCGCTCGCATGACCGCAGACGAAGTTGCTCTTCCGCTTTACGGACACCGAGAGGCGCAGGAAGCTTTTCTTTCCGCGCGAGAAAGCGGCCGACTTCACCATGGCTGGATTTTTCAGGGTCTGTCCGGGATTGGAAAGTTCCGGTTCGCGCTACGGCTCGCATCTCTCCAACTGGGCGCAAATCCAACAGATGCTGACCCGGCGGGCGCGCCGAAGCATGATCCGGTCATTCAGAAGATCGTGGCAAACGGCCACCCTGACCTGAAAATTGTTCAGCGTGAGCTGAACGACAAGGGCGTTCTCAAGCAGGACATTTCCGTTGAGCAGATCCGGGCTCTGAACCACTTCTTCAGCCTCAAACCCGCGCTTGGCGGCTGGCGGATTGGAATTGTTGACGCGATTGATGAGATGAACGCAAACAGCCTCAATGCTGTTCTGAAGACGTTGGAGGAGCCGCCGCCAAATTCGCTGCTTTTCCTGATCTCTCATTCGACGCGTCCAGTGCTGCCAACGATTCGTTCGCGGTGCCAGACTTTACGAATGAGGCCCTTGTCTCTGGAAGATACGCGCAGGGTGCTTGATGGCATGGCGCTGGAAACGTCAGGCGACATGTCCGAACTGGTCCAGGGCAGGCCTGGCCGCGCCGAAGAGCGTTCCGGCCCCACAGTCATGAAAGCGTCGATTGCTGCGCAATCGCTGCTGAAATCCATGCCTTCGTTGAATGAGGGGCAACTGTCTCAAGCTGTGCTGAGCGCTGGAGAAGACGATCAGGCATTTGCCGCGTTCGCCGAGACGGTCCTCAATTGGATACGCGACAGGGCTGAGCGTGAGCCAGACTGGTCATCAACATGGTTTGAGGGCCAACAGATTGTTGCAGCGCAGAAATCTCTGCACCTCCCACCGGCGCAGGCGGCATCCAAACTGGTATCGTGCCTTCAAACCGCGTTCGCGACCCGTTAGAGCGGTCATCAATGTTTGATACGCATGTAAACCTTCACGCCGAAGCGTTTGAAGATGATCTTGAAGACGTTCTAACTCGCGCTAGAGCTGCGGGTATTACGCGTTTTCTCGCGATTTGTGACCGGTTCGACAATTATCCCCGCGTTCGTGAGATTGCGAACGCGAATGACGATGTCTGGAATACCGCTGGCGTTCATCCGCATCATGCCAAGGACTTCACTGATCTGACAGTCGATGCGTTGCTGGAAGCCGCATCCGACCCGTGCACGGTCGCAATCGGCGAAACCGGACTGGATTTTCACTACGGTTATTCGGGTGAAGCCGATCAGGTCGCAAACTTCAGGCGACACATCTCGGCCGCTCGCGACTCCGGCCTGCCGCTTGTTATCCACACTCGCGAGGCAGACGCCATGACTGCGGATATCCTGGAAGAGGAGTACGCCTCGGGCAGGTTCGCTATGCTGCTCCATTGCTACACAGGAGGACAGGACCTTCTTGATCGCGGTCTGGCCATGGGAGCGTTTGTTTCGGTTTCCGGAATCCTGTCCTTCAAGAACGCGCATGATGTGCGCGAAGTGATCGCAACCGTGCCGCCAGATCGATTGATCCTCGAAACCGATTGCCCATACTTGGCACCCGTTCCGTATCGTGGGCGCCGGAATGAACCAGCCTACCTTGTTCACGTTGCCGAAGCGTTGGCGAAACTTCAGGATCGCCCACTCGACGACGTCACCAAGGCCTGCGAGCAGAACGCACTTCGACTATTCTCAAAGATCAGCTCATGAAACCAAACGCCCGTTTTACATTGCTCGGCACTGGATCGTCGGGCGGCGTGCCGCGCATCGGCAATGATTGGGGCGCATGCGATCCAGACGAGCCTAAGAATAGGCGGCGGCGCTGTTGCGCACTGCTGGATATCGGCAATCTCGATGACGCTGATGCATGTACGCGCGTCTTGATAGACTCGTCACCAGACCTGAGAGAGCAGCTGCTTGATGAGTATGTGAAGCATCTCGATGCGCTCGTTTACACGCACGCGCATGCTGATCAGGCGCACGGCATTGATGATGTGCGCGCTCTGGTGCTCAGCATGCGACGGACCATACCGACATTCATGGATGAACCAACAGCAGAAACGCTCGTGCCACGATTTGAATATTGCTTCGAGGGAAAGGGCGGCTATCCGGCGATCCTGAACAAGCAACCGCTTCTCGAGCCAGGAACGCCTTTCACCGTTAGCGGTCGCGGCGGCAACGTTCAGATCCTGCCGCTTGAGCAACATCATGGCCGGATCTGCAGTCTCGGGTTTCGGATCGGTAACCTCGCTTATTGCAATGATCTGCACGACATGCCTGCCGAGAGCTTCGAGGCGCTCGAAGGCGTGGAAACGCTCATCCTTGATGTGTTGCGGTACACGCCGCACCCATCCCACGCGCATCTGGATAGGGCGCTAGGCTGGATCGATCAGCTCAAACCAAAGATGACTTGGCTTACAAATCTGCATGTGGACATGGATTACAGAACGCTCGAAAGCGAGCTGCCACATCACATCCAGCCCGCTTATGATGGGCTCAAGGTAGATTTTTCAATCTGACTAGATCCATTATTTCCCATAATATTGATTATGCAATTTATAGACTGACCGAGCGGAAACCGAGCGTCCCAGTCTTCCGGCGGACCTCATTGTCAGTCATCTGCTGCTGCCGTGCTTGTCCGTTCACCGAAACCAGTTTCGGCAGTTAACGCGCGCGGAAGAATTCGTTAAGAGGCGGGAAACCGCTTCATGGAGCCTGCATGACCCCTCCCCCCTCTTCCGAGTTTGATCGCTTGAAATCCATTATGGCGAAGCTTCGCGATCCAAACGAAGGGTGTCCCTGGGATCTCGAACAGGACTTCAGATCAATCGCTCCATACACGATTGAAGAAGCATATGAGGTTGCTGATGCCATCGAGCGAAATGACTTCGCCGATTTGCGCGACGAATTGGGTGATTTGTTGCTGCAGGTTGTTTTCCACAGCCAGATGGC
>JAYZBJ010000075.1:0-2533 GCA_036338795.1 Pseudomonadota bacterium
CCTCTTCCACGCGACACCGGCACGCCTGAAATTCATGAAGTCCGAACGGGCTGAAAGCATGGCGGTGACCGACGCGGTCAAACGGCTCGCCATGGCGAATGCCGATGTCAGCCTGTCGCTGGAAAGCAATGGCCGGACCACGTTTCGGTATTCGGCCCACCCGCTGACGCCCGAGGGACACCTGGAGCGTCTTGGCTCCATCATGGGGCGTGAGTTCCGGGAGAACGCGCTGGCCATTGAGGCAGAACGCGACGGTGTCACCCTGTCAGGCTTTGCCGGGTTGCCGACGCTCAATCGTGGCAATGCGCAATACCAGTTCCTGTTCGTGAATGGCCGCCCTGTCAAAGACCGTATGCTGACGGGTGTTATCCGCGCAGCCTATCAGGATTTTCTTGCGCGTGACCGTCATCCGATGGCCGCGCTATTCGTGGATTGTGATCCAGAGCTGGTGGACGTGAACGTTCACCCGGCAAAAACTGAAGTTCGCTTCCGCGATGCAGGCAATGTCCGTGGGCTGATTATTGGGGCCTTGCGCCACTCGCTTGCGGCTGCCGGACACCGCGCCAGCACAACGGTGGCAGGCTATGCGCTTGGACGTATGCAGGCAGAAGAGGGCAAGCAGCCCGTCCAGCGGGATGCGCCGCTGCCTCAGCCTTCGGTCTGGGACCGGTCGAGCCTGTTTCGCGAAACCCAAGGCCGAACGCCGCCGCCCGTGACACCGCCGCAACCGGCTGACTGGCAGCCTGCCCCGCCTGCGCCGGGCATTGCCGAAGAAGGCCAACGCTATGACGGCCCGTCTGTGCGAATGGAGGCGGAGCCTGCCCCGGATACGCACGAGTTCCCGCTTGGCGTTGCCCGGGCCCAGCTGCACGCCACCTACATCGTGACGCAGACACGGGATGGTATCGTGATCGTCGACCAGCATGCAGCGCATGAGCGTCTGGTCTACGAGCAGATGAAGGAGCAGATGGCGACGGATGGCGTGAAGCGTCAGGCGCTACTGATCCCGGAAGTGGTCGAACTGGCGGAAGACGAAGCGAGCCGCGTGCTGGACCGGGCCGACGAGCTGGCCGAGATGGGCCTCGAAATCGAAGCCTTCGGAGCAGGAGCGATTTGCGTGCGGGCCACGCCAGCCCTTTTCGGCAATATGGATGCCGCCAGCCTCATCAAGGACCTTGCTGACGACTTCGCCGAGTATGAAGAGGGTCTCGCGCTGAAAGAACGGTTCGAGGACATCATGGGCAATATGGCCTGTGCCGGCGGAGCGGTCAGGGCAGGGCGCAGGCTACAGGCTGATGAAATGAATGCCCTGCTACGCCAGATGGAGGCCACGCCCTATTCAGGCCAGTGCAATCATGGCCGCCCAACCTATGTGGAGCTAAAGCTGGCGGATATCGAGCGCCTGTTCGGCCGCCGGTAGGGCCTATTCGACGCCGCCAACGTCACCTTCCTGAACGGTATAGATTTCAGGCGTGCATGTGCCTTCGGTGATCATTTCACGCTTGATCGTGTAATCATCGCCCGGACGCGGCGGCGACGGAAAATCCGACAGCTGCAGGTAGAAGACATTGGCATCATTATCGTTCATCTCGACCTGGTCGTCCTCGATTGCGACGACGTGCGCCTCGAGCATCGAAACCTCATAGGAGCAGGGGCCGCCCACGATTGGCATGTCTTCGGTTTCCACCTTGTCGACTGTTTCAAGTTCAGTGTCTGCGATCGCGGTTTCAGCCGACGTATCACTGGTGACGGGCTCGGCAGGTTCGTCGCCGCATGCGGTTAGAAAGAGCGCTGCTGCGCAGATTAATCCAGCCTGTTTCATGGGCGTCGTTCCTGTTTTAGTGCCCTTGCGAGGGCAGGGGCGAAGGTGGAGTGCGCGGGCCCGGCATCATTGTCCGACCCTGGTGTAAATTTCAGGTGCGCACGTGCCTGCGACGATGCGCTCGCGTTTCAGCGTCAGCACGTCGCCGACCTCCGGTACCGGGCTGACTTCGCTTGAACTCACGAAGAACTCACCATCCGGGCCTTGCATTGTTGCGCCTTCGGAAGATGATTCAACGACCGTCGCGTCGATGAAATCGACATCGTAGGAGCATTCGCCGCCCACGACGGGCGCCTCAGTGGTGACGGCGGGTTGTTGTGTCTGCTCGTCTTCCTCAGCGGTCGTGCCGAGATCACCCATCGGCTCCTCGATGATGTTGTCATCTGTCGGGAAGCCGCGAAGGTCCCTTGGGCCACTCTCTTCGGATTCTTCCGATGCTTCCGGCAACGGGTCGAACTCCGGCAGGTCATCAAGTGCGCTCTCATCTGGCTCGCTCTGCGGATCACCGGGCGCCGGCTGAGGTTGGCGGTCGGCTGGCGCGGGCTCCCGCTGGGCAGGAGGCTGCGCGCCGCCGTCCTCCGATACCGGTGGCAGGCTGTCGGGATTGTTACAGGCCGCGATCAGGAGGCCCGCAGACAGGAGAAATAGACGCATACAGTAGACCCCGAAGACTTGTGGAGGAGACTAGCGTGCGCTGTGCGCGGCGCAACT
>JAYZBJ010000076.1:0-7108 GCA_036338795.1 Pseudomonadota bacterium
ATGGCCCGGTCCCCGGTGAAATCAATTCATGACGTCGGGGGATGATGCCGCGACGTCCGCCAGCGGCACACCTGCAGGCTTTAATGCGGAAGTCGGTGCCCCATATCTTGCGGGTGCTAAGATATGACCCCTCTCAGGACATGCGCCCGCCGCGCGAGCCCGTCTTCAATCGCTTTCCGCTTGTCGTGCTGCTTCTCAGCGCCGCGATCATTGGCGCAAGCATCGTTCAATTCATGGCGGGGCCGTATCTCGAGAACTGGATGTTCCAGGTCGCTGCCATCCTGACAGGTAGCGAGTTCGCAGATGTGCCAAGGCCGTTCGGCCCGCTGGCACCGCTGGTGCTCCACGTCCTGCTGCATGGCGGTTTCTTTCACCTTGCGATGAACATGACCGCCATGATCGCATTCGGACCGCCGATTGCGATGGCGTTTGGCCGGGGCGGCAAAGGCGCGCTTGGTTTCATGCTTTTCTTTGCGGGGGCCGCGATTGCCGGTGCGCTATTCGAGATCGGCTGGGCCGGCCTCAATGATCACTCGCAGATCGTGATCGGCGCTTCCTCGGCGTTATCAGGCTTCCTGCCGGCTGTCGGATGGATCCAGGGCGGGCTGAAGCAGGCGGTGCGAATGTCTGTGCCCTGGCTGGTCATCAACATCGTAATTGCCGTTCTCGGCAATGCGGTGATCGGATCGATCTTCGGGATGCAACTTGCCTGGGCGGCCCATATTGGCGGCACGGTGGGCGGGTTCATCCTTTTCCCGCTGCTCATTTCGATCTTCCGGCCTGATGTTCGCCTGATGCGTTAGCCATCCTTCCGGATGGCAGGCGTTGCGATACCGAGTGCAGCGCTGCGACGCAGCTTCTCACGCCGGAAGCGGAAGAGTTCGGCCGGACGTCCGCCCGTGCGGGACATCATCTCGCCAGTTCCTTCAACCATATCCATTCGGTCCAGTGCGCGGCGGAAGTTCTGCTTGTGCAGGCGAAGGCCGAGAATGCCCTCGCATGTCAGTTGAAGCGCGGACAGGGTGAACCGTTCGGGCATCAGCTCGAACACGACGGGGCGGTAGCGGATCTTGCCGCGCAGGCGACCCATTGCCGTCGCAAGAATGCGCCTGTGGTCCGATGCCATCGGCTCACCGAGTTTCACATCGGGCAGCGGCAGCCCGGCATCCCGCGCGCATTCTATAACGAGGCCGGCCTCGTACAAAAGTTCATAGCGTTCCAGGACGCGATCATCGATCCAGTCCTGACCATCGAGGCCAAACGCGAGATTGGCGCGGAATTGACGCGACTCATTGCCCGCGGCCCATGTCGAAAGGCGCGGGGCAATCACATCGTCAATCAGGGCAGGGCGTCCACCGCGGTGATCTTCCCATGGGAAATGCCCATACCAGCCTCGCCAACGGGCCTCGAGCGCTTCAGGCGGCCGGGTCGGATCTGGCGTCAGGCCGAGATAGCCGACGGATACAACACGCGCGTTCTGGGGCGCGTCGGCAAGCGTCGCTTCAGGGGTTTCGCGGTCACGATCACCGAAGGTGTAGAGCTGTTCGACGTAACCAAGGTCGAAGCCGGTCTGCTCCCGTACCCAGCCGCGCAGGGCGATCTCAAACGTGCGGTGCTCTGCCGGATCAAAGGTACCGAAGGGCAGGGCAGACAGGCCGGCATCGCGTTTGGTTACGAGGACGCAGGGTGTCTCGCCATCGGCAGCGACAATCACGACCGAAAGGCCAATGATCAGCGCTGTGCTCACCGGCGAGCCTCCATTTCCTTCAGCAGCGTCTCGTGACGCGTAATGAACTGCTTCTGGGCAAGGTTCGGCGATTGCGGCGTCAGGTCAAGCTGGATCGTTCGAGGGGGCGACCCAAAGAACCGGTCTGCCTCCGTCTTGCCAAACCCGGCCAGCTGTGTGGCTTCATACCAGGCGCAGATATGGTCGGCCCGCTTGATGAGCCGCTTCAGGCTGGCAGGCAGGCGCGCCGGAAGGCCGAAGCGGATATGGATCGCCTCGGTCAGCTTGTTTTCGATGTCTTTGTATCCGTCGCCAAGCACTGTCTTGAATGGCGAGATCATGTCACCGATCACATACTCGGCGGCGTCATGATGCAGTGCCATCAGACGCTCACCCGGACGCAGGCCCGGCTCCAGCAGTGCGCAGACGGATTCGACGACAACACTATGCTGCGCGACGGAGAACGCATGGTCTCCGAGGGTCTGTCCGTTCCACCGGGCGACGCGGGCAAGGCCATGCGCAATATCATCAACCTCGATGTCCACCGGCGATGGATCAAGCAGGTCGAGGCGGCGGCCAGACAGCATACGCTGCCAGACCCGGGCAGGCGCCTTCCGGGTGACGGGTTTGGGGTTTGTGCTCATGGCGCCCTGTTTAATCCATTGGCAAGCCGGGTAAAGAAAAGCCCGCATTTCGGTAACGCACTCAGCTGCACGGCATGAGGTTTGCGAAGGTCCCGTTAAGACGTGACAGCGATACCGGTCTCAACGGACGAACAACAAGCCCGAGGCGTGATGACAATGGTGGACCTGGTGGTGGACGTTGCAGCAAACCGTGCAACGGGGGGGTGGGTACTGGCCGGGGCGGCCCTGATTGTGATGGTCGAGGCCGCCCTGTCCAGCCGCAAGGTTCTGTGGGGCGATATCGGTGAGGAAGAGCTGGAAGACTAGGTTTCCGCACTTCGCCGAAATGGCTTGAACCACAAACTTCAAACGGGGCCCCGGCGGGCCCCGTTTTGCTTTTGTCGGGAAGGTCAGGCGGCGGGTAGCTTGAAGACCCGACGCGCATTCCCTGACAGGAATTCCTGCTTGAGCTGTTCGTCGAGCCCCAGCTGATCAAGGTGTTTGAGGCATCGCGCCGGGCTCAGCATGGGCCAGTTCGTCCCGAACATCACTCGCCCACGGCCCACACCCTTCATGTAATCGACAAAGGCCGGTGGCAGGCGGTGCAAGGCGTATGCTGACGTATCGACATGGAAGTTCTGGAACTTCACCGTCAGGGATAGCAACTCGTCCAGCCATGGAAAGCCAACATGTCCGCCGACGACGGTCAGCTCAGGAAAGTCGAGCAGCACGTCCTCGAGATAGGGGATCAGGCGACCTGTCTCTGACCGCTTGAGTGGGCCGGTATGGCCGATCTGTGTGCAGAATGGCAGGCCTGCTTCAACGCAGGCAGCATAAACCGGATAGTAGAGACGGTGGTTTGGCGGCAGGTCCCAGACCCAGGGCACAATTCTCACGCCAACGAAGCGATCGTCTGCTCCGAGGTCGCGAATAGTGCGAACGGCCTCGCTGGGATTGGCGAGATCGACCGTGAGCAAACCACGCAGGCGGGTCGGCGCCTTGTCGATGTTACCCGCGACTTCTTCATTGCTGATCAGGCTGCCGGAAGGGCCGTGCCAGGCGGAGATGAGCATGATGTCGACACCTGCTTCATCCATTGCGTTGATCGTGGACTCAGCTGTCGGTAGCGGGGACGCTTCACTTTTATTGGTCCAGCGATTGAGCGTTGCAAACCATGGTGAGTTTGCCATGCGCTCGGTTGTGATCTGTCCCCAGACATCGACGATCTTCATCACATCCTCCAATTAGTTGATGTATCAAGTATCTGAAGCTGGCGCTTCCGAGTCAAATACTTTATATATCAACTATGTCTGCTGCCCGTCATTATCGCATCTATCACAAGCTCCAGATCGCTTCGCACCGGATCCAGAAATCTGCCGACCGGGCCATCTTGTCGGATGCGCCGCTCACGACGGCACAAACCGCCGTTCTGGGCCTGGTCGAAAAGGCGGGAGAGGTGAGCCAGAAATGCATCGCTGACCAGCTTGGCCTTCACGAATCGGCGGTGACCACAATGGTCAGCCGGCTGGGCAAGCTTGGCTTCATGAGCAAGCGGCGCGACGAGAAAGACCGCCGCGTCTGGCTGCTGAGTGTGACCAACGAAGGCAAGCAGGCGCGTGAGGCTGCGGGGCCAGCCTTCGCGCGGATCAACCAGCGGATCGAGTCCGAGCTATCGGATGAGGAAATCGCAAAGCTGGCCGATATGCTCGATCGGCTCAACCGCCGCTTTTCGTCTGGCGATACCTGATCAGGCAGCTTTCTCGACGAAGACCGGTCCGGCTGAATAGCCTGCACCGAATGAGCAGATCAGGCCTTTCTCGCCGGGTTTGAAATCGCCGGAGTGCTTGTGGAACGCAATGATGGAGCCAGCTGACGAGGTATTGGCATACTCATCCAGCACGGTCGGGCTTTCGTCATCGCTTGCCTCATGCCCAAGCACTTTGGTGGAGATGAGGCGGTTCATGTTCGCGTTGGCCTGGTGCAGCCAGAGACGGCGCAGTTGATCGGCCTTGAGATCGAGACGGTCGAGTTCGGAAAGGATCATCTCCGACACCATCGGCACGACTTCGCGGAAAACCTTGCGGCCCTCCTGTACGAACAGCTTGTCCCTTTCACCCACGCCGGACGGATCGGCCCGGTTGAGGAAGCCGAAATTATTGCGGATGTTGTTGGAAAACTCGGTCTTGAGCTTGGTGCCGAGGATTTTCCAGTGATCAGCTGGCGCGAAGCTCTCTTCTTCGACGAGCACCGCGGTTGCCACATCGCCAAAGATGAAGTGGCTGTCGCGGTCAGTGAAGTTGAGGTGCCCCGAGCAGATTTCCGGGTTCACCATAAGAACGGACTTCGCCGAGCCGGACCGGATGAAGTCTGCAACGGTCTGGATACCAAAGGTCGCTGACGAGCAAGCAACGTTCATGTCGAACGCAAAGCCACCAATACCCAACGCTTGCTGGACCTCGATCGCCATGGCGGGATAGGCGCGCTGCATGTTGGACGCCGCACAGATCACAGCGTCGACGTCTTTCGGGTCGCGGCCGGCGCGCTCCAGTGCCTGTCTGGCCGCTTTCACCGCGATCTCTGCGAGGACCGAAATCTCTTCGTTTGAGCGCTCGGGGATGTCAGGGCGCATCTTGTCCGGATCGATGATGCCGGACTTGTTCACCACGAAGCGGGATTTGATGCCCGATGCCTTCTCGATGAATTCGACAGATGAATGGGTCTTCGGTTCGACGGTGCCAGCCTCGATCTCGGCGGCATGCTCGGCGTTCCATTTGTCGGCCCACGCATTGAAGCTGGAGACGAGCTCCGCGTTCGAAACGGATTCGGATGGGGTCCAGAGGCCCGTTGCTGAGATAACCGGTGTCATGATTGTTCGCCCTCCCGGTGTCTGGCCCTGAACGGCCAGAATCGTGACAAGCGCAGAAATTAGACACAACGGCCAAGCGCCGTCGAGCCTTGGCGCTGCGCAAGCATCAGTCCTTGCTGGACTTTGACTTGTCTTTCTCTTCCTGCTCGCGGCGTTTTTCCTCTCGCCACTCGGACTCAGCGCGGTCCGCACGGTCATAGCAGTCGAGGCGTTCCTTCGCGTCGACGATCTGGCCGCATGCCTGGCCGTCGCTGACATAGGGACGGCCCATCGTTGAACATCCTGCAAGCGCGAAGAGGCCAAGTATGGCGACGTAACCAACTGGTTTCATGAGTATAGTTCCTGAATTTCCTTGTGTCGGGGGCAGCGTGTCTCATGGTCATTCACCATGCCGACAGCCTGCATGAACGCGTATACGATGACAGGGCCACAGAATTTGAAGCCCTTCTTCTTGAGGGCTTTTGAAATGTCCTCCGAGAGCGGCGTCTTGGCGTCGACTTCGGTGATGTCTCGCAGCTGGTTTACGATTGGCTTGCCGCCGGTGAAGCGCCACAGCCAGTCGGAGAAGTTCTCGCCCGCGTCCTGCATGTCGAGATAGGCCTGTGCGTTGCCGATCGTTGCCTGGATCTTCTTCGAACTGCGGATGATGCCGGGGTTCTGAAGGGCTTTTTCGATACGCTCCTGGTCCCAGCGGGCGATGCGCTCGGGATCGAAGCCGTCAAACTCCTCGCGGATCGTTTCGCGCTTGCGCAATATGGTGATCCAGGAGAGGCCTGCCTGCATCCCGTCGAGCTGAAGCTTCTCCCACAGCGCGCGGGAGTCATATTCGGGCACGCCCCACTCCTCGTCATGATAGGCGCGGTAGAGGGAGTCCTCAGCCGGGGCCCAGCGGCAGTGCAGCGTTTCGTCGGGAGAAAGGTTGATGCCCATCGTTTCTTAGTGTCAGGCACCTTCTCGCTTGCCAAGACACAAACCGGCCGGAAAGAATTACCAAATGGACATACAGGTAAAGCGCATCTACGAGCCTGCCGACGAAGCAGACGGCGCCCGTTTCCTCGTGGACCGGTTGTGGCCTCGCGGTATCTCGAAAGAGAAGGCGGCGCTGACGGCCTGGCTGAAGGATGTTGCCCCCTCCGACCGCCTGCGCAAACGGTTTCACACGCAGGTTTATGACTGGGACGAATTCGTGTCGGCCTATGTCGCCGAGTTGAAGGAGGCTGACCCCTCAGCAGGGCTGGCGACGATCCATGACGCGGCGCTGAAAGGCCCGGTCACATTGCTGTTTGCGAGCAAGCAGCAGGATCGCAACCACGCTTCGATCCTGCGAGATTTCATTGAGAAGTCAGGCTAGTCCGCCCCGGCATCGCTGAGAGTCGCGGCCAATTCATCGGACAGCCATTCGGATGTGACCAACTCGACCGGTGCGTCATTGACGCGGATGGATTCACCGCCGTCGAGCGCCTTTGCCAGACGGTCGACCCGAACGCGGGCGAGGGCATGGCTGTCAGTGGCGCTGGAGATTTCACCGACCGGCGAACCTGCAACAACTTCTTGGCCAGGAGCGAGGTTCTGGCCCTTCAGGACAACCGTGCGCTTGCGGATCTTGCCGCGTCTGTGGGTTCGGGAGACGACCTCCTGGCCAACGAAACAGCCTTTCTTGAGATCGACGCCGCCCATGCGGTCCATATTGATCTCCCAGGGGAAGACTTCTGCGCCGGTAAAATCGCTGCCCCATTCGGCGACGCCCGCAGGGATGCGCAGCGCATCCCACTCTGCTGCTGAAAGCTCGGGCGCGCTGTCGATTTCAACGACGCCGCGCTTCGGCAGTTCAGGCGAGCGAGGATCAGGAGCGCCGTCTTCTGTAATGGCTGCGGCGAGTTTGCCGTCGACGCC
>JAYZBJ010000077.1:0-6967 GCA_036338795.1 Pseudomonadota bacterium
GCTGCTTCGCGAGTTCTGCGAATGCTCCGGCGCGGACTGTAACCCTGAAAGCGAAGGCTTTCTTGGGCGGGTCAAGAAGTTCTGGGACGGCATGACTGGCGAAGACCAGCAGCGGCCTAACTAGTCGTCTAGAATTCCTTCACATGGCGGGCGTCAAATAGCCCGGAAGACCAGACCAACCAGCGGGCACCGATGTGTCCGGCGACAAGGTGTATGCCTCCGAATGTCGTTGCGATCGCGAGATATAGCGGTGCGCTGGCGAAGCTCGGCGCCAGATTCACCTGTGCGCTCTTCACGACATACACTGCAAAAGCGCCCAGTCCGGCCAGCGTGCTGAGCAAGCTGATATAGACCCGCCAGAATACAGGGCGGGAAATAATTGTATTTCCGTCCGCCAGCCGCAGCGGGAACAGGAATACAAGGCAGGCAAGAAATACTGGCATCGCCATGACGAGAACTGTCAGGAGAAATCCGACCGGCAAGCTTGCCAGATCTGCGAAAACGAGCGGTCTTTGTGGTCCGATTGGGAGATACAGCGCGAGCTGACCTGTCTGGACAAAGCTTACAGTGCCGGAGCCGACGAGCCATGAGAGCCAGGCTGCCATACTCATCAGAAGTGTGAAGATGCCCGGCGCCTTCCAGAAGGTCATCATCCGGCGACGATTGCTTTCAACAAAGCTCGTCGCGTCGGTCGAATAGGCGCGTTTGGGCCGCATCCTTCAGATATGCGGCCCGGCAATGGTTTTTGCAAACTACGGCGCCGCCACGGCTCAGACCGCGGTGGCAATCTCGGCGCATGTTGCTTTCAACCGCTCAATATCCTCAGGCCGGGACAGTCGGTGATCGCCATCCTTGATCAGCGTGAAGACGAGATCTTTGGATGTCATGACCGTGACGAGCCGCTCGGCATGCTTCCACGGCACATCAGGGTCTTCCATGCCTTGAAGGATGCGCACCGGGCCATCGAATTTGATAGGGTCATCAAGAAGTGACCAGTTCCGGCCGTCTTCGATGAGTGCCCTTGTGATCGGATAGGGGTCACCATAGTCGGACGGACGCAGATGCATCCCCTTCTCCAAGATCTCTGACTGCGCCTGCGCAGAGAATTCGGGCCACATCAGTTTTTCGGTAAAGTCGGGCGCAGGGGCAATCAGGACAATCCCATTCACCCTATCTTTAAGGGCCAGCATGGACAGGAGCGCCATCCAGCCGCCCATGCTCGACCCGACGAGGACAAGGTCGCCGCTTGTCTGGGCGCTGATCATCTCAAGACAATCCTGCCGCCATTTGCTGATGGTACCGTCTTCAAAGGCGCCATCTGATTCGCCGTGCCCGGAATAATCGAAGGCAAGGAAGCTGTGACCCTCGGCTTTTGCCCAGGTCTCAAGCTCAATGACTTTTGTGCCTGTCATGTCGGACTTGAATCCCGACAGCCAGACATAGGTCAGGCCAGAATGCCCGTCATGCTTGCGATAGGCGAGGCGAGGGCCGTTTTCACGGTTCAGGAAAAGTGTTGTCATGATACCATGGCCTCTAACGGCTTGCAGATATAGTCAAGCAATCGGCTTTGATCTGAGCGCGGATGACTGTACTGCGTGTATCACGGCGGGGGCCGAAGAGCTGGAGTGACCAGTGGCTGTAGCGTTGAAATTCATAGAGAAAGCGCGAATGAGTGCGATCGACCTGCCCCGGCTGCAAGGTAAGACAATCCTTCAGGTGATCCCGGAACTGTCTGCTGGCGGTGCCGAGCGGACGACAATTGAGGTCGCTGAAGCGATCGTCGAAGCAGGCGGTTGGCCGATTGTTGTCAGCGAAGGCGGGCGCCTTGTCAGTGAGCTTGAAAAGGTTGGCGGACTGAATGTCGTCTTGCCGGTGCGCTCGAAGAATCCGCTCACCGTGCGCAGCAACGCCGGCAAGCTTGCCCGCCTCATCAAGGCGAAGTCAGTAGACCTTGTCCATGCGCGCTCACGTGCGCCGGCATGGAGCGCCTACTGGGCCGCAAAGAAAGCCGGCATCCCCTTCGTGACGACCTATCACGGAGCGTATTCGGGCGTGTCAGGCCTCAAGCGGAAATACAATTCCATCATGGCCCGCGGCGATCTGGTCATCGCCAATTCAGAGTGGACCGCAGCGCACGTGAAAAGCGTTCACGGCATCGATCGTGAGCGGCGGGTGACCATTCCGCGCGGTGTCGACTGTGACGTATTCGACGAAGAAGTCGTGAGCCGTGACCGGGTTCAGGCCATCCGCAAGCAATGGGAAATCGGCCCGGAAGAGAAACGCCTCGTATTGCTGCTGCCTGGCCGGTTGACCGAATGGAAGGGCCAGAAGGTTGCGATCGATGCGCTGGCAGGCCTCTCGGGCGCCGAACGTGCGCGGCTACTTCTGATCCTGGCAGGCGATGCGCAGGGGCGAACTGCCTATGTCGCAGAGTTGGAGGACCGTATCGTCGATGCGGGCCTGGGCGGTAATGTGCGCATTGTAGGCCATTGCGAGGATATGGCGGCGGGCTATGCAGCGGCTGATATTGTCATGGCGCCATCCACGCGGCCTGAAGCATTCGGCCGGGTCGCGGCAGAGGCGTCTGCTATGGGCAAGCCTGTGATCGTTGCCGATCATGGCGGCCAGAAGGAAATCGTAATCGAGGGGACAACCGGGTCGCGTGCCGAGCCGGGAAGTGCGGCAGATCTCGCCGCCTCGATCCGCGCGCTCATGCAGATTGGCCCGGATGGCCGCGCGGGAATGGGGGAAGCGGGCCGGCAGCACGTCGAAGAACGCTTTTCCAAGCGAGGGCTTCAAGCTGCCACACTTGGCGTTTATAAGCGCCTGTTGGAGACGCACGAGGACACTTAGGGATTGGGCCTGGCTAAGAACCCCGGCGAGAATGCAAAGCGCGTTCTCGTCATAAAGCTGAGCGCGCTGGGCGATTTCGTCATGGCGCTCGGTGCGATGCGCGCAATCCGCGAGCATCATCCCAAAGCCGTGCTTACACTTCTGACGACGCCGCCCTTTGCGGGGCTCGCCAAGTCGACCGGGCTCTTCCAGCATATCGAGACCGATGGCCGGCCCAAGGGCGTGAAAGCGACGCGCGAGCTGCTGAAGCGTATGAAGGCGGCGCGCTACGACGTTATCTATGACCTGCAGACGTCTGGCCGTACGGCGAACTATTTCAAGGCGCTCAACCTCCCGTTCTCGACCCCGCCGCTCTGGTCGGGGCATGCTGAGGGAGCGGCCTTTTTTCATGATAACCCGCAGCGCAGCGACTTGCATTCCATCGACCGGCTTGCCGACCAGTTGAAGTATGCGGGGATCGGCCCGGGCAAGTTTGCTGGCGAATGGCCGCCTATGCCGGACATGTCGTTCGTGCGGCGCTCGCAGGGCGACAAGCCTTCCCTCACGCCCGCCTATTTCTCGATCAAGGAGCCTTATGCGCTCCTGATCCCCGGCGCATCGGCGCACCGGCAGGCCAAGTGCTGGCCAGCCGAACGTTATGGCGGACTGGCAACGCATATTGCCGATGCAGGGCTGACGCCCGTTATTATCGGCGGCAAGGCGGAGTCGGAGATCGCGGTCGAAATCAACCGGATCGAGCCGCGCGCCCGCAACATCGTCACGCGGACCGATCTTTTCCAGATCGTGACGCTGGCAGAAAAAGCACTCTTCGCTGTTGGCAATGACACCGGACCCATGCATATGGCGGCACTTTCCGGCTGTCCGGGCGTTGCCCTTTTTGCGACGAGCGAGAGCGATCCGGAAAAGGCGTGTCCGCGCGGCGCTAACATAATTGTCTGCAAGGCCGAGAGGCTGGACCAGCTCAGTGTTCGCGACGTCTGGCAGGCCGTGTTGATGTTGAGCGTACTTTCAGAAACCGCTGCAGGCGGCCAATCTTGAAAAATGCGCCGGAAATCGGCATATTCGAGCAGTTTTGAACGGCTAAAAGGAGAAGAGCCATAGCACGTAGACCACATGCGGCCCCACCATCCAAACGCGATACGGGACCGCGCACTAACAGGGACATCCGGGCAGACAAGGTTCTGCTGATCGACGAAAACGGTGAAAAACAAGGTGTTATGCCATTGATGGCGGCGCTGGATGCGGCAGCGGAAGCCGGTCTGGACCTTGTCGAGGTATCGCCAAACCAGGAAGTCCCGGTCTGCAAGATCATCGACTATGGCAAGCTTCGCTATGAGGAGCAGAAGAAGAAAGCTGCTGCCAAGAAGAAGCAGAAGTCTGCCGAGCTCAAAGAAATCAAGATGCGTCCGAACATCGACACCCATGATTATGAGGTGAAGACGAAATCGATGACGCGCTTCTTCGAGGAAGGTGACAAGGTCAAAGTAACCCTGCGCTTCCGTGGCCGCGAGATGGCCCACCAGCATCTTGGCATGGAACTGCTCAAGAAGGTGAAAGAAGAATTCGCTGAGGTCGCGAAGGTCGAACTCGAGCCGAAGCTTGAAGGTCGTCAGATGACGATGGTGATGGCGCCGCGCTAGGCGGGCCACCCTGTCCTACACACAACAGCCATGACATGTTTGCCGGGCGGCGTCATTTGTCGCCCGGTCATTGCTTGCAAGTCCAGCTCCAGCTGCTAGCAAGAGTTTCAGCTTCAGGCTGAAGCAATTTCTACGCGACCAAGGGGGACTGGTCATGGCCAATGGTGATGCCGGCAAGTATCTGGGCTGGCTCGTTTTCGCGGGCGTTGTCGGCGGATTGAGTTATCTCAATTACAGCAATACCGGACGCGATCTGAGAAATGCCTGCATGGAAAGCGATCTTCCCAGCGGCCTTGGTCTCTCACTCGCGAAGGCCGACGCTGTATGTAGCTGTGTGAAGGATGAAGGCCTGTCAGAGTTCTCGCCGCTCGCCTTCGTTCCGGTCGCGGGTCGCATTTTCGCACCGAGTGAAAATGAAGGCTACAATATCGGTGTTAAGTCGATGGCACTCTGTGCCTCGCGAGAGGCTGATTTCGAAATTCCACAAAGCACGCTCCAGGGGCTGTTGCGGGATACAAGCGAAGAGTGATCGGGAAAGCCGGATGACTGCCGGAAGACTCCAATTGGCACCTTGATTCAGGCGCGCCTTTCCGTCATAAGCGCCATCTTTCCGAGCATTGCGGGCCGAAAACGGCATGCCTGCAGGCTCACGAACGACCAGATAGTGGGTCCTTGCGGCCCCGACAGGAGATCGAAATGCCGAAGATGAAGACCAAGAAGGCCGCTGCGAAGCGGTTCAAGTTCACGGCTACGGGTAAGCTGAAGCACGGCGTCGCCGGCAAGCGTCACCGCCTCATCAGCCACAACGCGAAGTACATCCGCCAGAACCGCGGCACCAAGCCGGTGGCCAAGGCTGATGAAGCCCGCGTCAAGAAGTACCTGCCTTACGGCCTCTAAGGGCCTGGCCGTTTAACGAACTCGAACCGAACAGATTAGCAGGAGGCCCAGATGCCCCGTTCACGTAACAAGGTGCCGGCACACGCCCGCCACAAGAAGATCATCAAAGCGGCAAAAGGTTATTATGGCCGCCGCAAGAATACGTTCCGCACGGCGAATGCCGCTGTCTGGAAAGCCGGCCAGTACGCCTATATCGGCCGTAAGCAGAAGAAGCGCACGTTCCGCTCGCTCTGGATCCAGCGCATCAATGCTGCTGTGCGTGTTCACGACGAAACGCTCACCTATTCCCGCTTCATTGACGGCCTGAACAAGGCTGGCATCGAGGTGGACCGTAAGGTGATGGCCGACCTCGCCGTTCGCGAGCCAGAAGCTTTTGGTGCCCTGGTGGAGAAGGCCAAGGGCGCGCTCGCAGCTTAAGCGTTTCGCTTTTAGTCTTTCTCCGCTATTCCGACCGCCAAGGCGGGGCGGAGGAGCCCCGTTTGGCCTGACCTTACGGGGCTTTTTTATATGTCTGAGATCGAAACAATCGAGAAAGAGGCGCTTGGCGCGATTGCCGGGGCTGGCGATCTGGCGGCGCTTGACGCTGTCCGCGTTGCCGAGCTTGGCAAGAAGGGCCGCATTTCCGGTCTGATGAAGACGCTCGGCGGGATGAGTCCGGAAGAGCGTCAGACCATGGGCCCCGCGCTCAATGGCCTGCGCAACCGCGTGCAGGAAGCTGTTGAAGCCCGCAAGGCCGCGCTCGAGGAAGCAGAGCTGGAGCAGCGCCTGCAGACCGAGCGCATCGACATGACCCTGCCGCCGCGCAGCGCCCCTGAAGGGCGCTTGCATCCGGTGATGCAGGTGTTCGAGGAAGTTGCCGCCATTTTCGGCGATATGGGCTTCACGGTCGCTGTAGGGCCAGACATCGAGGATGACTGGCACAATTTCACGGCGCTGAACTTCCCTGAAGGCCATCCGGCGCGCGAAACCCACGACACATTCTTCTTCGGCTCCCAGCAGGGCGCTGCGCCGAAAGTGCTGCGCACGCATACCAGCCCGGTGCAGGTGCGCGTCATGGAGGCCCAGAAGCCACCAACCCGCATTCTGGTGCCTGGTCGCGTCTACCGGAACGACTGGGATGCGACGCACACGCCGATGTTTCACCAGGTCGAAGGCCTCGTCATCGACAAGAATATCCATATGGGCCACCTCAAGGGCTGCCTCATCGACTTCGTGAAGGAGTTCTTCGAGGTCGCGAACGTCGAGGCGCGTTTCCGTCCGCACTTCTTCCCATTCACCGAGCCGTCGGCCGAAATGGACGTGAAATACCGCAAGGTCGGCGAGTCGATCGAGATCGGCGAAGGCGACAGCTGGATGGAAATTCTCGGCTCCGGCATGGTCCATCCGAACGTTCTGCGCAATTGCGGCATCGATCCCGATGAGTATCAGGGCTTCGCCTTCGGCATGGGTCTCGAGCGGATCGCCATGCTGAAATACGGTATTCCCGATCTCCGCACCTTTTTTGAAGCAGACCTCCGCTGGCTCCATCACTACGGCTTTGTGCCGATGGAGGTTCCAACTTTGTTGCGGGGCCTAAC
>JAYZBJ010000078.1:0-3334 GCA_036338795.1 Pseudomonadota bacterium
ACTTCGGCGCGCCCGGTGCTCTGCTGCTTGATGAAACGTCGCCAATCGACAAGGAAACCCTCATCCAGACCGGGGCTGCGCCTTCCTGGATTGAGGCCGAAGAGGCTGTCACCGACCTGTCAGCCCAGGAAACATTGCAACGCTATGAGCCGATGGATGCGCCAATGCCGTTGGCTGTGCGGGTGCACGGTGCCCTCATTTCAGCATTTTCGGATGGCCGGCCAGAAGCCGACATGCCGGATGACCCGGTCCTCGCCGAGCTTGCACGCGCGGAGGCGGAGACCGCCCTCCCGCACATAACGACCAGCGAGCGCGACGCGGAAATCCTCATCGTTTCCGACGCAGACATGGTCGATGACGGGCTTTACGTGAACCTCGAAAATGCCACGGCATTCGCGGACAATGGCGCCTTTCTGATGAACGCCATGGACGTACTGTCGGGGGATGCAAACCTGTTGCGCCTGAGAGCACGCTCTTCCTCTCGCAGGCCAATGACACGTGTCGAAGACATGCGGGACGCAGCACAGGAGCGTTTCTTTGACGAGCAGGCGCGCCTTGAAGACAGGCTGGTGGAAAGCCAGAATCGGCTCGAACAACTCCAGCGGATGGGCACGTCTGACGATGGCTTTTTCCGCGGCGATATCGAAGCCTCCCTGTCTCAGGATGAACGCATCGAACTCGCTCAACTTCGACAGGAAATTCTCGACACGCGGGCGCGCCTGAGAACAATCGAGCGCGACTTTCGCCGCGATATCGACAGTCTCGAAGGCTGGCTGAAATTCATCAACATCTTCGGCGGCCCGCTTCTGGTTGGCCTGCTCGCCGGGCTCGTCTGGTGGCGCCGCAAACGCGGGGGGATCGCATGAGCGCTGCCCTCGACACTCGACGTCGCAAGACCATCGAAATCCTGTCCATCGTCGCGGCGGGCCTTTGGATCCTGCTAATGCTGATGAGCCTGTTCGCGCCTTCGGAGAACGACACCAGTCCGCGCACAGGCAACCCGGTCATGAAGAACTTCTCTGCGGTTCGTAGTGACACCGGCGCCATCCGGTTCACGATGGCTGATGAGAGCTACACGCTTGAACACCGCAATGGCGAGTGGGTGATGGCCGAGACAGGTGGATATCCAGTTCGTGAGGACCGGCTCACGACCCTGTCGGAGGGGCTCGAAACGATGACATGGGGCGAGCGACGTACATCCGATCCCGACCGCCTGAATCGCATCGGCCTCGGTGACCCCCGTGAAGGCGGAAGCGGCGTACTGATCGAAGTTTTCGCGACGAATGGATCCAAGACGGCAGACATCATTACTGGCCGGCGAAACGAATATATGTATGCCCGCGACCCGGGCGAGAACGTCTCGTTCCGGGTAGAAGGAGACCTGCCCCCACTATACACCCGGGAAGCCTGGCTTGATCTCGACATCATCGATATCGACGAGTCGACCGTATCTGCAGTGCGCATTACCGACCGTCGCGGCGAAACGCTCTACCTCTCAAGAAATGCTGGCGCGGGCGCCCGTAGCTTTACGCCCGCCCCACCCTATCAGAATGACAGGCTGCGCAGCCGCCTCGCCGCATCTACGCCAGCACTCGCTATTTCTCGCCTCACACCGATAGATGTGAAACCGGCCAGCGAGCTCGTCGGCCGGGCTAATGCGCGACATATCACGCAAACCCATGACGGCCTCGAAATTGATCTTCGGGCGTGGCGTCAGGATGACGGCTTCTGGGTCACGCTTCGCGCTGTAGAAGCCGGCGAAGGCGCCAGACGGGCGCTGACGATCAACGACCGCGCCGAAGGCTGGGCATTCAAGCTGACCGAGTATGACTGGCGCGAGTTTACGCCGCTGGTATCGTCCATCGTCCGCCGCGCTGACCCTGAAACGGAAACGCCGGGCGAAGCGAACTTCCAGCCTTGATCAGTCCTTTGCCCGCAACGGAAGAAGCCATTTGAGAAGCGGCGCCAGCACCACGTTGATGAACACCTTTTCAACGGCGTTGCCAGCGTTTTTTCGAAAGTAATGGACGAGGCTGTCGGCCTTGTGCCGCGCAATCACTTTCGACGAAACGTCAGACGTGCTCCCGTAGTGCAGTGCGCCCGCAGCCGGGGTGTAAAGGACCTCTCCACCAGCTTCCCAGGCGCGTCGGCAGAGGTCCACATCCTCAACGTGAAGGAAGTAGGCCTCATCAAAGCCCGAAAGCGCCTTGAAACCCTGCATGTCCATCAGCATCAAGGCGCCGGAGACGGCACCGACCTGGAGAGCGTGATCGGGCTCGGCCTGATTGTTGAGATTCCAGGTGTCAAACCCGGCTGAGCTCGTCAATGCACGCCAAAGCGTCAGCTTTCGCCGCCGACCTCCTCTTCCTTCATGGCCATTGATGTCAAATATCTTGCCACCGATGATCCACGGACGCGCCGCCCGAACGGCGACCGCGCGCATCTCACGGATGGCATCCCGCTTGATCACCGCATCCGGATTGACCATCAGCAACTCGCCATCAGGTGCAGCTTCGACGGCCAGATTTATCGCGCGCCCAAACCCCAGATTTTCGCCGGGCTCGAGAAGTCGAACGTCATCCCGCTGGCTCGAAAACTCGCGAAGCCACGCCGAGACTTGAGCCGGATTCCCATTGTCGACAATTACAATGCCTTCGACTTCCGGACATCCGATAAGAGCGTACAAACACTCCTTCAGACGCGGTCCGGTGAAGTAGGTCACAACGATCGCCGTGGTCGGCTGCTCGCTCATGATGTCGGCTTCATACGGGACAAGAGGACGATCGACGCGGCGACCAGAACCACCGTTGCCCAAAACGCTTCATTCCAGAGGCTGTAAGACAGGCTAAACAGGGAAAAACTGGACCCGATCAGCCCAGCTGCCGCCAGCGACACTGGCAAGCCAAGGCTGGCAGGCGCCGGCAACGCCGCAGCCATCAGAAACAGGATGAGGCAGGCGAGCACCACACCGACCAGACCCGTTTCGGCCCATAGCTGAAGCCCCATATTGTGGGGATGCCCAGGCAGGATCCGGTATTTCTCCCAAGGAATGTGGGTGAGATCCGTACTTCGGCGCATCAGCTCGAGGAGTTCTGGTTCATCTGCGAATGTCTCGCGCCACTCCTTCGATGCCTCGATGCCATGACCGGTACCTGGCCGTTCGGCGACTTTCTGCGCCGCCAGCGACCAGGCAAATATCCGTGACTTTGTCGAAGACGGCAGCGGCAGTTCGGACTGGACCGCGACTGGAGCCGCTGCGCTAAGGACAACAGGCGACGCGATGATCGCAAGCGCAACGCCTCCAAGAAGGACACGGAAGCCATTGCGCTGGAAG
>JAYZBJ010000079.1:0-7853 GCA_036338795.1 Pseudomonadota bacterium
GGCAGTACTCAAAATTCATAGGTTGCGCCTCTGAAGAGGCATCGCTAAAAAGAACACTAATGTTCTGTTTAGAGGTGTCAACTTGTCCGTTGATTTACAAACTCGAAAATCCACTACGACCGGAAGTATGCCGCATATCGGCCCTGTGCTTATCACAGGAGCAGGGTCCGGAATTGGGCGAGCAACCGCATGCAGGCTTGCCGCACATGGTGTCGAGGCAATCGCACTCGTGGATCATGATGACGAAGCGCTGAACGAGACAGCATCCCTTCTTAATGGCTGTGAGACGCTCATCCGGAATGTGGACGTGACGAATAACGTCGAGCTCGAGCAAGCGTTTCATGACGCTTCGAGCCACTGGGGCGGCATCGCTCACGTGTTTAACAATGCGGGGATGATGAGTCCCTTTCCTGTGTTTCCGGATGCTCGACCTGTGGATGTTTCCCGAACCATCGACGTGAATTTTCGGGCAATCGTCCTCGGTACGCAGTATGGCTACGAAGCCATCCGCAAATACGGTGGCGGAAGCGTGATTAACACTTCGTCTGGCGCAGCTTTGCATCCGCTGCCGACAGATCCGGTCTATGCCGGCGCCAAAGCCGCTATCAACCAATTTTCTCTCTCCTGCGTCGAGCCATTCCGGGCATCGAATGTCAGGATCAACGTTTTGTGCCCTGGGGTCGTCGATACCCCAATCCTTGCCAGTAACTCGCATCCGGAGCTTCGCCCCGTGACGACACAGGAGCTTATGAAACAGGCAGGGTTGGCAATGCTGACAGCTGATCAGATCGCTACCGAGGCGGTGAGGCTCATGCGCGACGAGACGCTGACCGGCGAGATTGTGTCGATACGTAACGAAAAACGCGGCGTTTGAGGCCGCCAGGATATTTGGAGGAACAACCCATGCCAGCACCCGATATGCAGGGCGATCAGACCCTCGGTATCACCGATGAGGACATCGCGAAGCAAAGGGAGGTCGTAGGCCTTTACGAGCCAAACCGTACGCAGGAATTTCACGCGACACTTTCAGGCGACGCTATCAGAAACTTCGCGTTGGGAGTGGGGGACGATAATCCGCTCTACACAGATGAAGACTATGCAAAAAGTACGCGTTGGGGCGGCATCATCGCCCCCTCGATCATGATGGCAGTGACCAATCGTCCGCTTCTCGGCGACCGGATTGAGAAGGAGAAGCGCGACCTAGTGAGGGGGCTATTCAAAGGGTGTCAGATCTTCATGTCCGGGGGCACCTGGACATGGTACAGGCCGATCTATCCAGGTGATACGGTGTTCAGCTACGAGGGTGAAGAATCGGTCGAAGAAAAGCCTTCGGAATTTGGAGGGCGGACGGTCCACATCGTTCGTCGCTATGTGAAGTTCAATCAACGCGGGGAAGTCATCGGCGTTTATCGCGCACTTCGAATTATTGCTGAGCGCAGCGGCGCCCGCAAAAAGGGTAAGTACACCGCCATCGAGCCTGCACACTACTCCAAGGAAGAGGTCAAGGCGATCGACGCGGCTTACCTGCGAGAGGCGCCGCGCGGAAATGCGCCTCGTTATTGGGAAGACGTCTCTGAGGGCGATGAGCTCGGCTCACTCCAGAAGGGGCCGTTGACGATGACTGAGATCATCATGGCCCACTGCGCGGGCTATGGTTTCGCACCTTATCGGATGCTGGCAGCTTCGCGCATTGCGGCTAAGGACCGCCAGGTTATGCGGGGGATGTATTCGCGCAATGACCAAGGTGTGTATGACACTGAAGCGCGGGTCCACTGGGACCGGGAACTGGCCAAAAAGGTCGGAAACCCAGAGGCATATGACTGGGGCCTGCAGAGAGAGTTCTGGCTTCACCACGCGTTGACGGACTGGGCGGGCGACGCCGGTTTTGTTCTTCGTCAGCGCGATGAAGTTCGGAAATTCAACTATATGGGCGACCTTCAGAAGCTCAGTGGCAAGGTCACTCGCCGCTACGAGGAAAATGAGCAGATGCTGGTCGACGTTGAGGTGGTGGCTCAAAACCAACGCGGCGACAAAACGGCATTCGCGGATGCAACGATTGCCTTACCCTCGAAGAAGGGGCGGCCGGTCGTGCTTCCCGCTCCTCCTGCCGAGATGCAGGCAACAGCGTTTGCAATGTTGGCCGAGCACAATCGCCGCAAATACGGGAACTAGTTTTGGCGAAACTGGCTCAAAGCACACTCGATCGCCCAGTCCACCATGCCGGGCGTATCGAGTTTGCCGCCTGTTATCAGTAGTCGTTGGTACAGCAGGCCTGAAATCGCGTCCAAGACCCAATCAACTGGTGTATCTTTTATCAGCTCGCCGCGCTCAATTGCGCGGCGGAGCACTTTACGGGACGGGTCACGTCGACGCTCTACCAGATTTGGCAATAGATTCTGAAAGTCGGGGTCGTTGAACGATGCTTCGATGAGCGCCGGCATCGCACGCCCCCAGATTGTGCGTTTCAAGGCGATGACCAGAAGTTGATAAAGCCGGCGCAGGTCTTCTTCAACATTACCGGTATCAGCGAGCGCCGGGTTTGGGCCGAGTGCGCCGTCGAAGGCGGTAATCGCGATTTCCGGGATGTTGTTCCAGTGCCGGTAAATTGTTGATCGCGCGACGCCGCTGCGTTCGGATATCCGCTGTATCGTCAGGCCACGGTATCCAACCTCGCCTAAGAGATCGAGGGTTGCGTCGAGCACTGACTGGATCGTGCGGCTGATCTGTTGGACTTTCGGCGCACGTCTTCGGCGCTTGGAACTGGTCGCGGGCAAGTTGGCGCCTTTCATTGCACCTGAAGATAATAAAACAGGACATTTATGTCTCGCAACCAGCAGATAGAGATTTTCCTCAATCGTCTCGGCTTGGCGATTGCGAAGAGCCGCTTAGTCAGGTATGGCTGCATTAAACGGTACAAAGATGTTCGAAATAGGGTCTGGATTGAACGGCCCGTTGTAAGAGGAAAGAGGCCCCATGGCTGATTCAATGACGGCAGCCTCAGTTCAACTGCCTTCCGATGATTTCATCCGCGAGGCGATCGCCTCCGCCGATATCAACGCTTTGCGAATTGCGCTCTACCACCAGACGCAAGACCCAGAATTAGCAGCTATGAACGTAATCGGGCTGCCTCTGAGGGGAGGCGCTTTCGAAGCACGCGTTGTCGAGCGCCAGCACCACGCTGCCATACATCAAAAAGCGTTTGAGTTCCTGAAGTCTGGAACGGGGCGTATGCGCCCAAGCCCGACCCGCGACCAGTCCTATGAGTTGATGAAATTGTTTCAGGGACGAGAGATTGATCCTGCTGAGCTTGAGTTCGGGTATGAAGATCTTGGATTTGAAGACCACTCCAGAGGTGTGGCGTGGAGAAAACAGCCTTCACCCGATGCGCTTTCGAAGCACAAAGTACTCATAGTTGGAGCCGGCGTGAGCGGAATTGCGGCCGCCATTCAACTCGACCGACTCGGAATTGACTACGAGATACTGGAGCGGCGCGATGGCCTGGGCGGGACTTGGCACATCAACGATTACCCAGGGGCCCGTGTCGATGTCTCGACGTTCCTCTATCAATACAAGTTTGAGAAAAAGTATCGCTGGAAGAGCTACTATGCGTCCCAATCGGAACTGCTCGACTATCTGAACTTCGTTGCGGACGAATATGATCTGCGGTCCCGGATCCGGCTGAACACCGAGCTGGAGGCTGCCGAGTGGAGCGACGCCGACCAAAAGTGGCACGCTTCCGTCAGAAATCCGGACGGCTCACTTTCCGAGGAGGTGTTCAGCGTTGTGGTCAGCGCGGTCGGTCTTTTTCGAACGGCCCGGCTGCCAGACATCGAAGGCCTTGAAACGTTTGAGGGTAAGATTTGCCACACAACCGAATGGGACCATTCCTATGACCTACATGGCAAAACGGTTGGCGTGATCGGAACCGGCTCTACGGGCACCCAACTCGTGCCTGCAATTGTCGATGAAGCTGCGCATGTCACTGTTTTTCAGCGCACGCCAAGCTGGATAACTCCGATAAACGCCTATCATGCGACAGTGCCGGACGCGCTGAACTGGTTGATCGAAAACATGCCGGACTATGCGAGCTGGTACACTTACTCACTGTTCGTTGCAGACATGTGGGTTCAGAAGTTTCAGAATCTCGATCGAGGCTGGATCGCCGAAGGCGGCGTAATCAACGAACAGAACGACAAGTTGCGTGCGGCTCTCACGGCGTATGTGAAGAGTAAGGTGGGGCATCGGCCCGACCTTTTCGAGAAACTAGTGCCGGATTATGCGCCCACTGCGCGTCGGCTGGTGATCGATAATGGTTTTTACGATTCGTTGCTTCGCGATGATGTCGATCTAGAAACGACTTCTATCAAGCGGGTGAATTCACGAGGGGTCGAGCTCTCGGACGGCCGCCAGCGTGATTATGACATGCTTGTCCTCGCAGCAGGCTTTCAGGTCTCTCGCTTCTTGTGGCCTGTTGACTATATAGGACGAAATGGAACTACGCTGGATAAACTCTGGTCGAAGGATGGGCCACGTGCCCATCTCGGCATGAGTTTGCCGGATTTCCCGAATTTCTTCGTGCTGTACGGTCCCAACGCGCAAGCGCGTAGTGGCAGTTTCCATTCCTGGATCGAAATTCTGGTGCGATATGTCACCGGAGCAATCGTGCAACTCATGGAGCGCAATGCTTCGACCATATGCGTCCGCCAAGAAGCGTTCGAGGCTTACAATGCCGAGATGAACGAGGCGATGAAGCACACTATCTGGGAAGCCGAGGGCAAAGGGAGCTACTATGTGAATGCACATGGACGTTCAGACGTTCTGATGCCTTGGACGGTCAGTGAGTTCTACACTCGTCTCCGGAATGACGATTATTCGGACTACGAGATCGAGTAGGTTTAGATCAGCGCTATGCCGTGGGCGCCGTCGACTGGAACGACGGCGCCATTCACAAACGAGCTCGCTTCGCTAGCCAGAAAGATTGCTGGACCGATCATCTCATTAACGTTTCCGGCACGCCCGGCCGGGGTCGACTTCAGATATTCGCGACCTTCAGGCGTGCCAACAAAATCGTCTGTGAGTTCAGTGACGAACCAGCCAGGCGCAAGCGCATTCACTCTTATGTTGAGCGGGGCGAGGTCCAGCGCCATTGCTTTGGTGAGCTGCTGAATGGCCCCCTTTGAAGAACAGTAGGCGGTATTGTTCGGTTTGACGCCTGTCGCGAGCAGAGAGGAAATATTTATGATGTTGCCGGCCGTGTCTTGCTCCTTCAGGCGACGTGCGAATTCCTGCGCAACGATCCAGGCGCCTGTGAAGTTCGTGCCCATAGTGAAATCGAGATGAGTGTCGTCCGTGTCGAGGAAGTGTCTGGGTGATCCGACACCGGCATTGTTGACGAGAATGTCCATCGTTCCAATTGCGCGTTCAGCCTGATTGATCGCTTCAACGACGGAGGCTCGGTCGCGAACATCCATCTGCACGCATAAGGCGCTTCCAGCTTCATCTTCGATTAGGCGTCGCAGGCTCTCTAGTTTCTCAACCCGTCGCGCTGCAAGGACCACCGTCGCCCCTGCTGCCGCCATCCCTGTCGCGATCGCGCGCCCGATACCGCTTGAAGCGCCAGTAACCATGGCCTTGCGGCCGACAAGATCAAATTGATTTTTCGTCATGGCGGAGCCTCGATTTTTGGAATTATAGATTGATTTCATAGATTGCGCCGGTGCGGGGAAGTTGGTTGCGAGCAAGATCGGACTCTTTCGCGTCTGAAGTTGCGACCAGAAGTCTGTCTGGCGAGCCGGCGACACACACGTCGTATGGCTGGCTTGGCAGCTGAATCTTCTTCAACAGCTTGCCGTTACAGTCGACGCAGCAGATGTCAGATGTTCCAACAAGCGCGCACCAGATGCGTCCATTTTGGTCGCGGTCGATGCCGTCTGGGTGTCCGGCGTCAAAACGAACAAATCGCTCCGCCTCTGAGTTGCCTGAGATGGACAGTTTCGTCAGGCTCCTGTCCATGCTTTCAGCTAGAATGAGTTGACCTGAATCCGGGATGACGGCCATGCCATTTGGAAACGCGAAGTCGCCCGGTATGGGGGCAACTTTGCCATTTGATGATACGCGAAAAAGGCGGCCCTTCCTGAAGCTCTCACCCTTGGTTAGCTGAAATCCGTACTCGCCGACGATGAAAGAGCCATCGGGCGCAGCGACCATTTCATTCAAGGGAGAGGCGCCCGTATGGGAGAGGTCGGCGAAGTCCTCTAACCGGCCGTTTTTTAATGCCATAATCCTGCGCCGACTTTTGTCGACGACGTGGAGGGTGCCATCGGCGCTTCTCGCGAGTCCGCCCAAAATGGCCGGTCCGTCTGCCAAAGTCGTGATGTTTCCGGAAGTCGGAGCGAAGGTGAGCACTTTGCCATCGTACATATCGACAAACCAGAGATGTTCGTCCCACCAGCGCAAGCTCTCAGGAAAGACTAGGCCGTCGGCGCGCTTGGTAATGCTCATTGTCATATCGGCACTTTCTTAAATCGAACACTTGTGTTTTGCATACATTGCGGTACAGCTCAAGCTGATCTGCGCGTCAGTTGCAGAATTTCAGGAGGAGTCGAATGGCTATCAATTTTGGCGAGGTTCTTGACCAGGTTGGCGGGCGGCGTCGCGATGAGCTAGCTCTCACGAGTGATACCGGCAGCCTGACTTGGGCTGAATTCACAGCACGGACCAATGCATTGGCGCGGGGGCTGCTGGCTCGGGGCCTAAAGGCTGGCGATAAGGTCGGCTTCTACCTGTTTAACGGCGCAGACTATGTCGAATTGCTCGCCGCCTGCCTGAAGGCCCGATTGGTTCATGTGAACATCAACTTCCGGTATCTGTCGAACGAGCTGGATTATGTGCTCAACGATGTCGACGTGTCCGCGCTTGTCTTCGATCACCGGCTTGCGGACCGGGTTGACCAACTTCCGGCGCGTTCGCGTGATCGAATTTTGTGCTTCTCCAACGAAGACGCCCGCGAAAATGGTGCCTGCAGTAGCCTCGCACAGCTGCGTGCAGGCCAAGATACATCAGCACTCACCATCGAGCGCGCGGGAGAAGACTTTATATTCATCTGCACGGGTGGAACGACCGGGCATCCAAAGGCTGTCATGTGGGAGCAGGCTGATCTCGCTCGTGCCCTTTTTCGAGAAGCCCTGGGTAGCGAAAGCCGGGATCATTCGTCTTCCGACCTGACTTCAAAATTGGATGAGCCAAAGGTTTACACAGCCCCGCTCATCGCCTCCCCTTTGATGCATGGCGCGGGCCTGTTGGCTGTGTTGACGACATTTTCGAACGGCGGACACGTGATCGTGACCGACAACAACGGGCCATTTGACGCCGATCAACACTGGCGGCTCGTAGAGGAGCACAAGGCTGATGCCCTTGCAATTGTGGGTGACGCCTTTGCCAAACCCCTGCTGCAGGCGCTTGAGCAAAACCGATACAATCTGGAAAGCCTTCGGCTAATCGGTTCATCCGGCGTGATGTGGAGCACGCCAGTGAAGAAGAAGCTCATCCAACATATTCCTCAGGTGAAGCTCTTCGACTCCCTTGGGTCATCTGAGGCCATGGGGCTAGGGGCGTCCATGATGGATAAGAATGGCGCGTCTCAGACCGCTCGTTTCACGCTTGGTGCGAACTGCGCCGTATTCGATGAAGATAACAATCCTGTCCTCCCAGGAAGCGGAAAGTCCGGGTTTCTGGCACGCTCAGGCCCTATGCCGCGTGGCTATTATAACGACCCCGATAAAACGGCCCGGACATTTCGTAAGATTGGTGGTGAGCGCTACTGCTTCCCCGGGGACATGTGTACCGTTGATGCA
>JAYZBJ010000080.1:0-4684 GCA_036338795.1 Pseudomonadota bacterium
CTGTTCGACCGAGAATGATGCGGAACATATTGGCGAAGCGATGCGTTCAGGCGCGAACGAATACATCATGAAGCCCTTTGATGCCGACATTATCGGAAGCAAATTCGCAGAAGTTGGCCTCGTCTAGAGCAATTTATTAACCTGAACGCGCCATCTGTTAACGCCTTACTGAGCAGACAGGCCCGTCGAGAGACAGACGAACATGGACGAGACAGTATTCCAGGAGGTCGCCGAACTTGCGCAACAAGGCGCAGGCTTGCTAATACCCCAGTCCCGCTCCTACCTCGTGGAAACCCGTCTCGCGCCCATTCTACGCCGCGAAGGTCTCGCCGAAGTGGGTGATCTCATTGGCGTCCTGAAGGCGCGCCCCAGCTCCAAGCTCCATGGCGAGGCCGTCGCCGCGCTGACATCCAAGCAAACCAGCTTCTTCCGTGAACGCGACATGCTTGAGCGGATCGTTAGCCACACGCTGCCGATGATGGCTGACGGCGCTGGCGGGGAACCGCTCCGCATCTGGTGCGCTGGCGGCGCCGCCGGGCACGAGGCGTTCTCGCTTGCCATACTGCTTGAAGAGTCCGACGCATTACGCGGCCGCCCGGTCGAGATCCTGACCACGGACATTTCCGAAAAGGTCTGCACCGCCGCACGCGCCGGCAAGTTTGGCCACTTCGATGTCCAGAAGGGCCTTTCGATTCACCGGCTGCTTACGCACTTTACCCGTCTGGAAACGGGTGAATGGCAAGTCTCTCAGACATTGGCGAACCGCATCGGCGTACGCCCTCACAACCTTCTCGACGACGCAACAGGCCTTGGCCTGTTCGACATCATTCTCTGCCGCAATGTCATTTGCGACATGACGCCAGACGCTCGCGACCGCACGCTGCTGAACCTGGCCCGGCAGCTGAATGACGGTGGTGCGCTGATCCTCGGCAAGAACGAGTCCGCAACCGGTCTCATCGAAGGCCTTGAGCCATCTCGTGAGTTGCGCGGCGCGTTTTCGCGGAAAGTGGCCCGCAGCGCGCTTGGCACCGCCGCCGCCTGACCACACGGCTAACCTGACACCCTGAAACCTGACGCTCTGGCCACCGGACTGAATGTGGCTTGACAAATCTCCACGCCACACTACTTTGTAATTCAAAGTTGTTTGGAGAAAGAGCAATGTCTAGCAAAGTTTCTGATGATATCGCTTATGTGCGCGAAGTTGCCGAGTCCGGGATGTCTGCGCCCCTGCTCGGTGGCCGCTTCCTCGTGTGGTGGGGTGGACTCGTCACCGCTGCCTACCTTGCCCACTACGGCATCATGTCGGGTTCGCTGGGACTGTCGTCCGAATACCTCGGCATCATGTGGCCGGCTTTTGTCGTGATTGGCCTCGGCGGTTATTTCCTGATGGCCAGCGTGTTCCCATCGAACAAGCCCGGCGCCTCCTCTGTTGGCAACAAGGTATCAGTCAATGTCTGGATGGCCTCTGGCTTCGTCCTGTTCTCGTTTTTCGCAGGCGTGACCATCAAGTCAGCGATGGATGGTGCGGCTTCCATGGGATTTAACTGGTCCATCCCGCTTGTCCTTGGCGTGTACGGCATCTCGCAGCTCGTCAGCGGCCTCATGGCCAAAAGCAAGGCACTCATCTTCGCTGGATATGCGGCAATCGCGAGTGTTGGCCTGACCGCCATCATCGTCGACCGGGCCGAGCTTTATCTCGCTGCTGCCTTCGCCGCTGCAATCACGGTGCTTGTACCGGGTATCATGATGCTTCGCGACGAACCCTCCACGACGGTTTAAGGAGGCGGCGATGAGCGAAGAGAACCCTTTTGACCACAGCCAGATTGATGACGTCATTCATGGTCGGCTCCGCCTCGGCGTCATGGCTTATCTCTCTTCCGTCAGCCCGGCCATCTTCGGGGAATTGCGTGACAAGGTGGGCGCAACCGACGGGAACCTGTCCACGCACCTCAAGAAGCTAGAAGAGGCAGGCTACGTCACGCAGGAAAAGCGCTTCGTCGGCAAACGGCCACAAACGCGCGTATTCCTGACCGAGGAAGGCCGCAAGGCCTGGCTGGACTGGATCGGTCGGATGAGAGCCATCATGGACGCCGCCGAATGACGCTTTTGTCATAGTCGGAACGCCGCAACGCTTCCTGGCCTTACATGAAGGCCAGGTTGCATGCCGTTCAGCCTGCACTTGTTAGGAAGAGGGGAACGAAAGACAGGAGCATTGAAAAACTCATGACCCCTCTGAAGACGCTTGCTGTCACAATGGCAGCATCCACCATGTTCAGCGCACCAGCCCTCGCGCAGTACGGCCACAATCGCGGTGGCGGTGATTTGGCGATCGTCTACCAGCATCCAGATTTTCGCGGCAATTCCATCCGCGTGACCGGGCCGATTGAAAATCTTGCGCGCTATCGCTTCAACGACAAGGCATCCTCGATCCGGGTGCGTGGTGGCTCATGGGAAGTCTGCGTGCACCCGAATTTTCGCGGCCGGTGCGAAGTGATTTCCTACCGGGAAGGTCGGCTCAACGAAATTCGCCTGAACGACAAGATCTCGTCGATCCGTCCCGTTCGATACAATGGTCGCCGCGACTATCGCGGTGACAAGGACTGGCGGTATCGCGGTCATGATCGCCACAATGACTATGGCCGAGGCGGATACCGTCGCGGAGCCAACGCACCAGTTGTCCTGTTCCAGCATACGAACTTTCGCGGATCGGCGCTGCCGGTAGACGGCGCGGTCTCCCACCTCGGACGCGCCGGCTTCAATGACAAGGTTTCGTCCATCGCCGTGAACGGCGGCGCGTGGGAAGTCTGCACCGATGCGAACTTCCGTGGACGTTGCGAAATTGTTCAGGGTTCGGTGTCGGAGACTGGCTACTACCGCCTGAATGACAATATCTCCTCGATCCGGCCCGCGGGGCGTCATCACGGCCGCCGCTGGTAGGCGAGGTTCATGATGGGGCTTCCCGGCGCAGCAAAGCGCGGCTAGGAAGCCCCGCATGAAATCCAACGGACCCTCCAAGGACAGGCTGATCGTCGTCGGCGTCATTTCCGGCGCGCACGGCGTGCGCGGCGACGTCCGCGTGAAGAGCTTTACCGAAATCCCCGACGACCTGTTCTCGTACGGCCCGCTGCTCTCCGAGAAAGGCGATGTTGTTCTGGAACCTCTCAGCGAGCGTCCGGGCAAGGATCACTTCATCGTCAAACCAAAACGCCAGCGTCAGAAAGAAGAATGGGACGCGCTCAAGGGCACACTTCTACACGTTCGCCGCTCGGCCCTGCCTCCGCCTGAGGATGATGAATTCTACATTGAGGACCTGATCGGCCTCAAGGCTGTCGATCTCAGCGGCAATGCAATCGGCACGGTAAAGGCTGTGCAGGATTTTGGCGCAGGCGACCTGATGGAAGTGCTGCCTCTCGAGCAGGGGCAACCGTCCTACTATGTGCCCTTCACGCTCGATGACGTACCGGGCGTGCACTTCGACACAGGCGAGGTCGTGGTTCGTGATCCGGGGCACTGGGCCGACCAGTCGGACCCGCGTGAAAGCGACGAAGACTAAATTCGACCAGCCTGCTTTGCGAGATCGGTCAGATAGGTTTCAAGTTTCCGGCTCTGCTTCTGGAGGTTGAAGCTCTCCATCGCGAACTCGCGTCCTGCCTCGCCCATCCTGGCTGTGCGTTCGGTATCGCTCAGCATTCGGGCAAGACGATCGGCGAGCGTCGCTTCGTCGCCCTCATCGACGAGATAGCCGGTTTCGCCGTCCTTCACACATTCCGTGATCCCCGCATGGCGCGTCGCGGCCAGCGCGCAGCCAGAAAGCATCGCCTCAATGCACACCAGCGGAAGCCCTTCCGCGTCGCCAGACTTCGCCCGGCGTGATGGCACAACGGCGATTCGTGCTTCAGCCCAGTGCTTCGGCATGTCGTCTGCCTGCACCCAGCCCGGCAGTTCCGCATCAACATTTGCGGCCTTCAGCTTTTTCACGAGATCTTCCTTGAGATCTCCGTCCCCGATCAGACGAATGGTCCAGCCATTCAATTCCTCGCCCAGGCGGGCAAGCGCGGCGATAAGCGTGTCGATGCCCTTTTTCTCGGTCCAACGGCCTGCAAAAACGAGCAGGTTTTTCTTTTCGCCCGGCTGGAAACGATCAGGGTCTGCCGTGTTGTGGTGAACGACCATCTTCTTATCCGGCGCACCCTTGGCAAGCAGCTCACGGCGAATGAAATCCGAACACGGCAGGATCAGATTCGCCTCGTCCCAGAGTTTTGCGCGTCGCCGGTTATAGACGCGGATGAAACTCCCCTTGGTGTTGGCAGTCTTGGTCGCGTCACCGCCATAATAGGTCACGGCCAGCGGCAGGTTCAATTTGCGCGCCAGCGGCAGCGCGTAGGCGCCCGATTTGCCAAAGCTTGCATGGATCGCAACAGGGTCAACCGCTTTGAGGGCCTGCTCGAGCTTCGCCGAAACCGTGCCCAGCTGTTTGAAGGCCGATTCGCCGCCCGGACCGTGCAAAGGACCAAGCTGGATCACTTCCGCACCCTCCGGCACGGGGCCTTTCAACTCGTGTCCGATATAGACAGGCTTCAGCTTGGAGAAGGCAGAATAGCCCCGCGGAATGAAACTTTCCGAAGGCGTGAAAAGCTTGTCGCAATAGGCAAGGAAACGCCTTGGTTCGCTCAAGACTTGCACC
>JAYZBJ010000081.1:0-5048 GCA_036338795.1 Pseudomonadota bacterium
GAATGGCTGACCGGCGATGTGCGGACCGCGCTGGACGCCGGCCTCGCAGTTCAACTGTCCGGCCTGTCGGGAGAGGCTGACGATGCCGTTTCCAGCCGGATGGAATCCATCCTGTCGCTCGCTGATGACCTTTCAGCTGACTTTGAAACGCTCCTGCCTGGCGAACAGGGCGATTTCTCTGCACCGCTCGCGGCGGCCGTGAAACGCACAAGGCTTCCGGATCGGCGCAAGGGTTACATCCAGAAAGCGACGGTCGGTGGGCACAAGGTCTACCTCCACACCGGTGAATTCGATGATGGTGCTCTCGGCGAAATTTTCATCGACATGCACAAGGAAGGCGCCGCCTTCCGCTCACTCATGAACAATTTTGCCATCGCGGTATCGCTTGGCCTGCAATATGGCGTGCCGCTGGATGAGTATGTCGACGCCTTCGTCTTCACGCGCTTCGAGCCTGCGGGCGAAGTGACGGGCAATGACCGCATTGCGAAGGCGACCTCGATCCTCGACTACATCTTCCGCGAGCTCGCGATTTCCTATCTTGCCCGCGAAGACCTGGCCGAGGTCGGCGACGATGTCAGCCATGATGGACTTGGCCGCGGCCTGCGCGATGGCACAAGGCAGGAGCCGCAACCCCTGCCAGAGGAAGCCGTGCAGTTCATATCCCGCGGCTTCTCTCGCGGACAGCTGCCGGACAATATCGTCATTCTCGACCGCAAGCGCGCAGAGCGCGAAGAAGCCGCGTCGAACGATGATGAAGTCGAGGCAAGCGAAACGGGACCGAAATACCTGCCGCATGCATGCCCCAACTGCTCGAGCTTCACTCTTGTGGAGTTGCCAGACGAGGATGCCGTTCACTGTGAAACCTGCGGGACCGAGGCCAGCATGGAGTCGGTCGTCAACTAACCTTTCAGGGTGGCAAGCCGATTGCGAGTTCTCCTCCAAGGAGAAACCACGCTGGACGGAGTTGTGCCATGTTGAAACAGAGCCTAGTTGCAATTGCGCTTTTCGCAGCCGCCGGACCGGCCATGGCGCAGGATACCGGAGAGATCGCCCGCGTGCAGGCTGGCCAGTCCTGTCCGGGCTGCAACCTCTTTCAGGCTGATCTTGCCTATATGGACCTGAAGGCCGTCGATGTGTCAGGCGCTCGCCTGCGCCAGTCGGACATGCAGCTGGCAACCTTCGACGACTGGAACCTGAAAGGCGCAAACCTGTCAGTGTCGAATCTGTTTGGCGCCCGTTTCAATCGCGCAGATTTCTCCGGCGCGAATCTTGAACGCGCAACGGCGGTGGGCACGTATTTCGGCCGTTCCAACTTCGCAAACGCCAATCTGGATGGTGCAAACCTGTCGGGTGCCGACCTGTCGATCACGCGCGGCCTGACACAGCAACAACTGGCGAGCGCATGCGGTGACACGTCAACTGCCCTGCCCAAAGGGATGAGCGTGCCAGCATGCAGGTAGGCCTTGCACGGAAGTGAGGCGAAACCGCCACACTGAACGGTTGAGTACATGGATTACGGGGATTTCAGTTCAGTCAAAGTCTTTGGGCCAATAAGGTCACGCCATGAACAGTAATCGGCATAGAAATGCTCTGGCAGCCCTGGTTGCCGCATTTGTCTTCCCGGCTGGATACGCCGTCGCGCAGGACAATTCGACCCGTGTTTCCTGGGCACCGTCCTATGGCGGCGCTTGCGAAGACTGCGACCTTCGCGGTCGAAACATGTCTGGATGGGACATTTCGAATGCGCTCTATCCGCGGGCAAACCTGTCCGGGGGGCTGCTGAGAGCGACGCGCGCCATCAATGTGGATTTCACCGGCGCCATCGCTGAACGGACCGACTTTCGGCAAGCAGTGCTTGATGGATCCATTTTCACGGATGCAGCCCTGGGCAAGGCCCGTTTCGATGCGGCGAGCTTGCTGAACAGCAATTTCAGCGGCGCGATCCTGACCGGTGCCAAGCTCCGCGATGCACGCTTGAACGGTGCCACGGCGCGCCGTACTGACCTGCGCAGCACAGTGGCAAACGGCGCTGACTTCTCAGGCTCTGATGTCTCACGGGCGATCTTCGACAATAGCACGCTTACAGGCGCCCAGTTCAACAACGCCGTCGTGTTCGGCACGTCGTTCAAAGGCGCGCGCATGGACAATGCGAGCTTTACGAATGTCCGTCTTCTCGAAGTGGACATGACCGGCGCGACCGGGCTTGGCAGCGTTGATTTTGAAGGCGCCTGCGCAGGCCCACTGACGAAACTGCCTGCAGGGATTGAGCTTTCGCTCTGTGTGCCGCTGGAAGGCGCGATGATCGTCGACCTACAATAGCAAGTCAGCGCAGGAGATCGGCAGATGGAAAAAGGGCGCCCCGAGAGGCGCCCTTTTCGTTTCCTAGTCTTTCTTGACCTGAGGCGCGATGCGTATGTTGAGCTCGCGCAGCTGCTTGTCGTCGACGGGCGATGGCGCACCCATCATGAGGTCACGTGCCTGCTGGTTCATCGGGAACAGCGTCACGTCACGAATGTTCTCGGCGTCGGCCAGCAGCATGACGATACGGTCCACACCAGGTGCGATACCGCCGTGAGGCGGTGCGCCGTAGCGGAAGGCGTTCAGCATGCCGCCAAACTCCGCTTCGACCACTTCCGGGCCGTAACCTGCCAGTTCGAAGGCCTTGAGCATGATGTCCGGGCGGTGATTCCGGATGGCACCAGAGGATAGCTCGACGCCGTTACAGACGATGTCGTACTGGAACGCCTTGAGGTCGAGTTGCTTTTCAACCGTATCCGCAGCTTCAAGCGCTTCCAGCCCACCTTGCGGCATGGAGAACGGGTTGTGCGAGAAGTCGATCTTCTTGTTGTCTTCGTCCCATTCATACATCGGGAAATCGACAATCCAGCAAAAGCGGAAGACGCCCTGCTCGATCAGCTCCAGCTCTTCGCCGACTTTCGTGCGTGCGGCGCCAGCCAGCTTGTAAGCGGCGTCATGCTTGCCGGCAGAGAAGAAGATGCCATCACCTGCACCAAGCCCCATCTGCTCGAGGAAGGCTTTCAGGTGGTCGGCGTCGAAATTCTTCAGGACAGGGTCCTGGCTGTCGACACCGCCGCCATCGGCATCTTTCAGGCGGGCATAGCCGAGGCCCGGCGCCTGCATTTCCTTCTTCGCCCACTTGTCCATGTCGTCGAAGAATTTGCGGGATTTCTCCGCAGCTGCCTTTGGCGCCGGAATGGCGATAACCTTGCCGCCGCCAGCAATAATCTTCGCAAAGATCGAGAAACCGGTCTTGCTGTCATCCGCAAAGAATTCGGTGACGTCAGCCAGTTCAATCGGGTTGCGCAGGTCCGGCTTGTCAGAACCGTATTTGGCCATGGCTTCTGCATACGGAATCCGTTTGAACGGACCTTCTGGCATGTCGCGGCCCTTGCCCTGCCAATCGGCGAACTCTTCAAAGACGCCCCGCATCACCGGCTCAATCGCGTTGAACACGTCATCCTGCGTGACGAAGCTCATCTCGATATCGAGCTGGTAGAATTCGCCCGGGCTACGATCAGCGCGCGCGTCCTCGTCGCGGAAGCATGGGGCGATCTGGAAGTAGCGGTCGAAGCCGGACACCATGAGCAGTTGCTTGAACTGTTGCGGTGCCTGCGGCAGCGCATAGAACTCACCCGGATGCAGGCGCGACGGCACGAGGAAGTCCCGTGCGCCTTCAGGCGAAGATGCCGTCAGGATGGGCGTCTGATATTCGGTGAAGCCCTGCTCGACCATGCGGCGGCGAAGCGAGGTGATGACTTCGCTACGCAGCACCATGTTGGCGTGCAGCGTTTCGCGGCGCAGGTCCAGGTAACGGTGCTTCAGACGGATATCTTCAGGATATTCCGGCTCACCGAAGACCGGCAGCGGAAGCTCAGCCGCGCGGGACTGAACCTCAACACCTGTCACCACGACTTCGATCTCACCTGTGGCGAGACCTGGATTGACCAGCGATTCGTCGCGGGCAACGACCTTGCCGTCAATCGTCAGGACGCTTTCGGCGCGCAGGTGTTCGACGGTTTCAAAACCCGGAGCGCCCGGATTGAAAACGCACTGCGTCAGGCCGTAATGGTCCCGAAGGTCGATGAACATGACACCGCCATGATCACGGCGCCGGTGCAGCCAGCCAGAGAGTTTTACGGTCTCTCCAACTTGAGCCTTTGATAGTTCACCGCAGGTGTGCGAGCGGTAAGCGTGCATTCTTCGCTCCAAGGATCGTCTGTGGGGGGACCAGCTTTTAGCAAGCAGCCCCTCGCCTTTGTTGTGCGGATGCGATACGCGTGCGCGCCATGACTGACAAGACACTTGCGCCGATTACAGAGCAGGAAGAACTGCAAAAGTTCTGCGATAACCTCGCTTCCGGTGACTTTATTTGCGTGGACACGGAATTTCACCGTGAGACCACCTTCTGGCCAGAGCTCTGCCTGATACAGGCGTCAGCGCCGGGAATCGAAGGCGTCATCGACCCGATGAACAAGGGAATCGACCTTTCGCCCTTCCTCGACCTGATGGCCGATACCAACCGGGTGAAAGTTTTTCATGCCGCACGGCAGGATATGGAAATCTTCACCAAGCTTCTCGGGACACCGCCTGCGCCGATCTTTGACACTCAGATCGCGGCGATGGCACTCGGTCTTGGCGATTCGATCTCGTACGACAATCTCATCCAGCGCGTGCTTCGCCGGCACATCGACAAGTCGAGCCAGTTCACCGACTGGAAGCGCAGGCCGCTTTCCGACAATCAGCTGAATTACGCCCTTGGAGACGTAACCCACCTTCGCGATGCCTATCTCTGGATGCGCGAAGAGCTGGAGCGGCTGGACCGGATGGACTGGATTTCCAGCGAGATGTCAGACCTCTCCGAGCCGTCCCTCTATGACACTGACCCGAAGAATGCCTGGCAGCGGCTGAAATTTCGCAAGACCCACAAGGACTATCTTGCCGTCTTCGCCGCAGTTGCCGAATGGCGCGAGCGTCAGGCCCAGACGATCGACCGGCCGCGCCGCCGCATCCTCAAGGATGAAGCCATC
>JAYZBJ010000082.1:0-8403 GCA_036338795.1 Pseudomonadota bacterium
CCCGCCAGATGGGCGTGGAATACACCCTCAGGGTCTCGCTCATCCCGAATTTTCTGATATCGGCTCCAGGTCTCGTCGGTGAGGCATTTCACTTCACGGAAGGTCTGGTCGGAATCGCCCCAGTTCTGTCCGACCGTGTAAGGTTCGAGCTTGCCCATGGCATTTCGCAGCCAGTCCCGCAGCTTCTGATCCGCAGCCTCATCTTCGTGTATGATATAGGCACCGACGCAGAGATCGGTTCCGAGATCCATCGCAATTTCTGGCGCGTCGTCAGGGCGCGGCAGCCGGAAGATCAGGAAGGTGTAGCCTGTATCTTCGGCCTGACGATCCATCACGAGCGTTCGCATCGCCTTGATGATGTCCTGCTGTGGGCCATCAACCCAGGCGGAATCGACCTTGTAATACAGGCCGGCAGGATGAAGCTGATCAACCAGAGACAATTGCTCCGGCAGCGTCGTCGGCTGGGCGTCCGAAACCATGATGGCATCTTCGCGGTATGGACAGTCCTTCAGCGGCGCCAGCACCTCGGCCGCCTCTTCCTGCGTTTCGCAGAATGCACACGCCCAGATCATGAAGACCAGCCCGCCATCATGGCCGGGGATCGGCATGGGTGGTCTGGCCGAAACTGCGTTGAAATACACCTTGTCAGAAATATCGGGATGCTTGTCCCAGAGCCATTTCAACACTTGCTCATAACGCTCCACCGGATAAGCCTGCATCGACACAGCCACTCCGTCGGTCAGCGCACGCGTTTTCAGATGGAAGCGTGAAATCAGGCCGCAGAAACCCGGCCCAATGCCTCTCGCCGCCCAGAACAGATCCGTATTCTGATTTTCGTCGGCGCGGATGAGCTCACCGTCGGCCGTCACAATGTCGATGGCAACGACTTGCTCGCAGGCATACCCCCATCCGCGGAAGTTCCAGCCCATGCCACCTTGAAGCAGGAAGCCTCCAAGCCCGACAGATGGGCACCCACCTGCCCCAAAATATCGACCAAACTGCTTCAGGTAAGGGTTCAGCTCGTCGCCGCCTTTGATGGCGGAAGTCGCAGTGACGATCTGGCTGCCGGCGTCGTAGGACATCTCCTTGTATCCACCCACGTCGATCAGCAGACCGGAATCCCGGACACTCCAGACAGGAAAACTGTGTCCGCCCGATCGTACAGCGACTGACCACCCTTTTTGCCTGGCCAGACGCACGCCGTTGACGAGGTCAGACTCACTCTTGGCCAGAAGAACAGCCTCGGGAAATCGGTCCGGCCGATTGGCATGCCATATCCGGGCCGTGCGGGCCTCTTCATAGCCGGGCTCTCCGCGCAGAAAAATCTGACCTGCGAAGCCGGTATTTGCGTCATTTAATGTGCTGATTTGTTCGTCTGGCACGACAGTCTCCCTTTGAATCGCGTGCCGTTCTGTCGAGGCCCGCCTGGTTCTGATGCACCTGAGGGAAGACGCCATTCTTAATACAAACGATGCCGCGCCGCCCGCACGCCAACTGTCAATGACAAGAACGCCCAGTCATCCGAGTCGCGAAGTGCAACCCGTCGACTACATCAAGAATTCCGGGATTGCAACCGAAAGACTACACTCTCAAGGAGTAACGCCTTGAGTGTCTGAAAACCAAAAGGGATGATCTTGTGGATCCCGCCCAAGCTGAGGAGGAAAGACGCTATTCAGCGGTGCCGGGAATCTTTGTTGCCAGCTCCCGCATCATCTCGCGGATGCCGGTTTCCATCTTTTCGGGCGCGCCGTCATAGTCCAGCGCGTGAATGATGAAAGGGGCAAAGAGGTGCCAGCCCAGATTAAGTGATGCAGCTGTCGCAATGACAATCATCGCCTGCTCTCTGTCCTGCTTACTCTTCGCTGCAGACACCTTGTCAGCGAGAACTTTGAGGCCACCTTCCTGCGCGACAAATGCATTCGGCGCATCACCGCCAAGAAGTAGCTGCGCGACAATAGTCGTAAAGGCCGGCCGTTCGGTTGCGACATCAAACAACCGGACAAGAGTTGCGCCAAAATCTTCTTCCTCAAGCATTGCGGTCCGGAAAGCGCGCGCATGCTCATCCAAAACGGCCTGCAGCAAATTTTCTTTCGTGCCGAAATGACGATGCACCAACGCGTGGTTGACGTCGGCTTTCGCCGCAACATCACGCACGGAAACAGCCTCCGGACCAAGATTGCCAAACAGCTCGCTTGCCGCCTGGGTCAGGGCTTCCATCACTTCCTTCTTTCCGGTGGGGCGCGCTTGATCCAAATCGCTTGACGGCTTCGTAGTCAATTGGTTACACTCCTGTGTAGTCGGTCAACTTCACAATCAATAGTGGCTGATCTGAACATTACCAGTCTGTTTTTGGGAGGACAGATACATGAAGATTGGGAAGGTCGCCTTTCTAGGTCAGGCCCGCATCATTGCGGAAATAGAGCCGGGAGACTGGCGTGACCTCACGACAGGGGGCGGCGTCAGCACCGTCGGAGCCGCCGCAGCAGCACTAGCAGCCGGAGCGCTGGAAGCGATTGCCAGGTCGAGCCCTTCCTTCGCATTCGATGAAAGAAACGTCCTCGCGCCGATTGATGAAACGGCCCGAATCCTGTGCGCCGGGTTCAACTTTGGCGCTCACGCGGCCGAATCCGGACGCGACGTCCCGGATCAGCCCACTTTCTTTTCCCGTTTTCCAACCAGTTTTGTCGGAAATAGCCAGCCGATCACTCGACCAGCTGCCTCTGAAAGTCTGGACTGGGAGGGCGAGGTCGCCTTGATGATAGGCCTGGGAGGCAGGCACATTTCCGTGGGATCGGCGCTGGACCATGTAGCGGGTTATTGCCCAATGGGCGAGCACAGTGTGCGCGAGTTCCAGCTACATGGCACGCAGGCCACTGCTGGAAAGAATTTTGACGGCTCTGGCGGGTTCGGCCCTTTCATCGTCGAGGCGGCAAATTGCCCTCCTCCGTCGCAGATGGAGGTGTTCACCCATCTCAATGGCGTAGAGATGCAGCATGGCCTGCTTTCGGACCTGATTTTCGACGTTCCGAAACTGATCAACTACATCTCAACCTTCACCACTCTGCGCCCGGGCGACATCATCGCAACAGGAACGCCGCCCGGCATTGGCGGACGCATGACCCCTCCCCGATGGCTCGCCGCTGGTGACACGATCTCTGTGGAAATTCCGGGAGTCGGAAAGCTGTCCAATAGCGTCGTCGACGAACAACCCGGCCACTGACCCAACTTTTCGATCAGCCTGTCCCGCTTAAACAAGGAATAAAACCAGATGTCAGACATACCGAGCATGAAGTCCTTTGATCCGGCGACTGACGGACCGGTTGCGTTTTTCAAGATCTTCAGCAGCGCCGTTGCACCGCGTCCCATCGCATTTGTGAGTACAATCGCAGCTGATGGCACGAAGAATCTCAGCCCCTTCAGTTTTTTCAATTTCTTCAGCGCAAACCCGCCCGTCCTGGTGTTCTCAGTGTCTACCCCAGCGTCCGGTGGAGAGAAGGATACGCTTCGCAATGTACGTGAAAGCGGCGAATGTATTGTACACATTACCGACCGCCCGCTGGGCGACCAGCTCAATCTGGCAAGTGCCGTCTATGCTCCGGACGTCGATGAGTTCGAAAAGGCTGGTTTGACGGCTGTTGCAGGCAATGTGGTCAACGCCTTTCGCGTGGCTGAAGCCAAAATCGCCATGGAGTGCCGACTCCGACAAATTGTCCCGCTGGGTGACCAGCGCGCGTCCGGCAATCTTGTCATCTGCGATGTCGTCAAGCTGCACGCGGCTGAAGCCATACTGTTTGAGGATGGCGCCAGTATCGATCCCCGCAAATTCGCCTCTCTCTCCAGGCTCGGCGGAGAATGGTACCTGGAGACGCGTCCCGACGCGCTTTTTGAATTGCCTCGCCCACCTGGCGGCGATGCCATGGGCGTCAAGGGTGTGCTAGCCGCCGCACCGCTCGCCAGCCAGCTTTCCCTAGTTGAGAGGGCAATACTCGGAACTTTGAGCGCGCCACCAGACAGGAGTGCAGTCGCAACATTCGCCGAGCGCTGGCGCGCATCGCGGGTGAATGAGGAGCCGCCCCATCAAGAAGCTGCCCTTCTGGATCACGCCCGAAAATCCCTGTCCGAACACAAAGTCGATGAAGGCTGGCTCGCCATCCTTGCCGCTGAACAACTGTCTGTCCCAAAGGAACTGCACCGGTGAAGCTCTCAATCCGCGACAATGGCCTTCTCAGGCATGACGCCTTTATTGGCGGGGAGTGGGTGCCTGCCGATGACCGGTCATGCATGGACGTGATAAATCCGGCGACGGGCGAGATCATCACTTCAGTGCCCCGCATGGGGGACGTCGAAACGCGGCGCGCAATAGATGCCGCCGCGACCGCCTTGCCCGCCTGGAGCGGCCTGACGGCCAAGGCGCGGGCAGAGCTGCTCCGTAAATGGTTTGAGCTGATCCTAGCAAATGAGGACGATCTCGCCGCCATCATGACAGCAGAACAAGGCAAGCCGCTCACCGAAGCCCGGGGCGAAATCCGGTATGCTGCAAGTTTTATTGAGTGGTTCGCCGAAGAAGCGAAGCGAATTTACGGGGACATCATCCCATCGCACAAAGCTGGTGCGCAGATTGTCATCACGCGAGAACCGGTTGGGGTCACGGCCGCCATCACACCTTGGAATTTCCCTTCTGCAATGATTACCCGCAAGGCCGGGCCGGCCCTCGCAGCGGGTTGCACGATGATCGTCAAGCCCGCTTCGGCTACACCCCTTTCTGCCCTGGCTCTCGCCGTTCTGGCTGAGCGCGCCGGCATTCCTGCCGGGGTCTTATCGATTGTAACGGGCAATGCGACCAGGATCGCCGGAGAAATGACCCGTAATCCAGCGGTCCGCAAGATCAGCTTCACGGGCTCGACCGACATCGGCAAGCAGTTGATGGCCGAGAGCGCCGGCACGCTTAAAAAGCTGAGCCTCGAACTAGGTGGCAATGCGCCATTCATCGTGTTTGACGACGCCAACATTGATGCAGCCGTTCAAGGCGCGATCGCATCCAAGTTCCGAAATGCCGGACAAACCTGCGTGTGCACCAATCGCTTCCTGGTCCAGAATGGCGTGTATGACTCGTTCTCACGGAAACTGGTCGAGGCCGTCGCCGCCCTTAAGGTTGGCGATGGCGCTGAACCCGGCGTCGACCAGGGACCACTGATCGACCGGGCGGCCGTCGATAAGGTCAAGACTCACATCGCCGACGCGCTCGCCAAGGGTGCCCGCGTGCTCCATGGTGGCGAACCCGATCCACGCGGCGGCACGTTTTTCACGCCGACGGTTCTCGCCGACGTGTCCAGCGCGTGTGAAGTCGCGAAGGAAGAAACATTCGGACCGCTCGCGCCGCTGTTTCACTTTTCTGACGAAGCCGATGCGATCAGCCAAGCCAACGACACCTCATTCGGACTCGCCGCTTATGTCTATACGAGGGATCTTGGACGGGCCTGGCGCATGTCGAGCGCACTCGAATACGGAATCGTGGGGATCAATGAGGGGCTGATCTCGACCGAAGTGGCGCCCTTTGGCGGCATGAAGGAAAGCGGATTTGGCCGCGAGGGGTCCAAGTACGGGATCGAAGATTATCTCGAAATCAAATACACATTGATGGGAGGATTGCAGTGAAGACCTCGTTTGGTGCACTCGGCCTTCTGCTTGTCCTGCTTTTGGCCAATACGTTCGCTTTCATTGACCGACAGGTCATCAGTCTCCTGGTCGACCCGATAAGGAGCACTGTCGGCGCAACCGATATCGAAATGGGGTTGCTCCAGGGTCTGGCCTTTGCGCTGTTATTTGCCGTGTTCGGCCTACCGGCTGGCCGGATGGTCGATACACAGAACCGCAAGATCATCCTGGCTGGCGGAATTATCATCTGGAGCGCCGCAACCGTGGCGTGCGGCCTGGTGGGGTCATTTGCGGGTCTATTCGTTGCTCGCATATTTGTCGGTGTGGGTGAGGCCACACTTGCCCCGGCCGCCTATTCCATGATCGCGGACCGGTTCGACAAGAAGGCACTGGGCCGGGCGCTGGCTGTCTACCAGTCTGGCATCTACCTGGGGTCGGGCATCGCTTTTATAGGCGGCGGTGAACTTTACCGGCGCGCACTGGAATCCGGTTCAATTGGCATACCTCTAACTGACGGGCTGAACGCCTGGCAGCAGGTCTTTGTCGCGGTGGGGCTGCCTGGCTTTATCATTGTTGCCCTGATTGCCTTCCTGAAGGATCCACCGCGCAAGTCGAAGGCCAAGCCGCCATCCATTCGTGAGGTCTTCGGCTTTATCCAACGGCACATGTCTGCATATGGCTGGCTGACGCTCGGCATGGCCGCGTTCGGCTCACTTGGCTACGGGCTGAATGCCTGGGCACCTGCGGCTGCTGAACGTACATTCGGCCTTTCGCCTGACATTGTCGGACGAGGTCTGGGCATCGCGGTTCTGGCCGGATCACTCAGCGGGATAATTCTGGGCGGCCTGCTGGCAGACTGGCTGTCATCGCGGCGTGGCGGTCATATGCGCCTTGTCCTTCTCATGGTCGCGGGCTGTCTCGTCGCGCCTGTCGCATTCTTTTCGGCAACCGCTCCGTCGGCTGGCGTCGCCCTTGGCGCCGCAGCTATTCTCTTTCTATTGGCCGCGATGCCCTTCTCGGCAGGTGTTGCCGCCCTGCAGGCGATCACGCCCAGCGAGATGCGCGGCCAGATTTCAGCCCTCTATTACGCAACCGCGCTCGTCATGGCGATCATCATCGGGCCTGCCTTGCCGCCGGTGATCGCCGCAGTATTCCTGAATGGCGAACAGAGCATCGGCATGGCGCTGGCCTGGTCGATGACCGGTCTCGGCCTCATCGGGGTCATGTGTTTGGGCTTCGCAATCCGCGGCTATATCGCCGCCTCGGATGAGGCCAACGAGATGGACAGCGGCTTGCAGCTCAGCCTCCGAGGAGCCTAGCATCGGCATGTCTTTGCGCCGTCAGGACCTCAACCTTCTCCCGATTCTGCGTGAGCTCATTCGCGCGCAGAGTGTGTCCAGGGCCGCAGAAAGCATTCATCTCAGCCAGTCCGCGACGAGCGGAGCGCTGGCACGCCTACGCAACGTTTTTGATGATGAGCTCCTTGTCATGGACGGGCGCAACATGGTTGCAACGCCGTTTGCAAAATCCATTCAGCTGAAAGTCGAAGAGGCCTGCGCCGCCATTGAGGTGCTGTATCAACCGGTGACGTTTGATCCCAAATCTGAACCGCGCCAGTTCAATATCGCAGCCACTGATTATGTCGCCTATACCCTTGCAGGGCGTGTCGCGAAACGCATTCTTGAAGACTCCTATTCTACCAGCATCCGATTTCATCCAATCAGCCGGAATGTCGAACAACACCTGCTTTATGGCGACATCGACTTAGCCATCATGTCAGACAAGGGAGCTGAACATATCGGATCAGCGCTGCACGGCCGGCGTCTGTTCGGAGACGAACGTGTTGTCATAGCCTCGGCAATCGACCCGCCTTTCAAAGGCGTATTGACACTTGAAGCCTATCTGAACGCGCCGCACGCAAACTTCGAAATTCATCAGTTTGACAGTCTCTCGATGTCACAGATCTGGCCCGAGCTGGAGCGCCCCGTCCGCCAGGTCGTAAGCGTTCCGCATTTCACGGCTTTGCCGGAAACTGTCGCAAATAGCGGCTGCCTCGCACTTATCCAGAAGCGGCTGGCGGCACAGATGGCAACCGCTGGTCTGGTTACAATTCACCCGGCGCCTTTCGAGGCACCTCCTGTCGAAATCTATGCCTATCGCAGCCCCCTGCGCTCCCAGGACCGGTCACTCGACTGGGTCACGGATCTTCTGGCCGACATCAGCGCGCATCTCCCTGATGTCTGATGGAGCGATCGCTTGCACCGATACCTCTGTCCAGACAAGCGATTGGATTGCAACGGCTCCTCCATGTCAGGATCAATGGATAATAAGGGAGAACTTCAGATGGCTTTTGTATCTTCGCTGCCGGACGAAACGGTCGGACCGACTGTTTGGGAACTTCATCCGGAAGCCTACAGCGCCTGGCCTGACATCTGCGTCAGCATCATGGCGAGTGAGTCAGAGCTGACACTCGGCGAAAAAGAGCTGATTGGCGCCTACAGTTCGGCCCTGCGCGGTTGCCGGCACTGCTACACGGCACATTATCCGGTGGCAGTTGCCTACGGGATCGACCAGGAGCTGTTCCAGGACATCATGCGTGATCCAGAAGATGCGCCAGTCGATGTAAAGACAAAGGCTCTACTCGTATTCGTGAAAAAACTCTGCGACGAGCCCGACAAGTTTTCACGGGCCGATGTTGAGCGCCTCATGGCGGCTGGCTGGTCGGAAAGAACAGCATCAGATGCGATC
>JAYZBJ010000083.1:0-4093 GCA_036338795.1 Pseudomonadota bacterium
ATCGCAGAGCGGACAGGTATCAACGCCCACCGCATCCGCCAGGGCGATCTCGACAAGCACGACTTTGAGAAAATCCGCGAGGCCACGGAAGAGCTGCAGAACCTTCCGCTCTACATTGATGACCAGGGCGGTATTTCCGTCAGCCAGCTTTCCGCCCGCGCCCGCCGCCTGAAGCGGACGGTCGGCCTCGACATGGTGGTGATCGACTACCTCCAGCTCCTGACCGGCACGAGCGGCAAGTCATCTGAGTCCCGCGTTCAGGAAATCACGCAGATCACCATGTCGCTCAAGGCGCTCGCCAAGGACCTCAACGTCCCTGTCATCGCCCTCTCGCAGCTTTCGCGTGCGGTCGAACAGCGTGACGACAAGCGCCCGCAACTTTCCGACCTTCGTGAATCCGGCTCGATCGAACAGGATGCCGACGTCGTCATGTTCGTTTACCGGGAGTCCTACTATCTCGAACGGACCGAGCCGCAGGCGTCACCCGACGATCCAAACGCCGGTGAAAAATGGGCCAAGTGGCGCCAGCGCATGGACGAAGTTTACGGGACGGCTGAAGTCATCATCGGCAAGCAGCGTCACGGCCCGATTGGCCGCGTCGTCCTCGCCTTCGACGCCAATACGACACGCTTCGGCAATCTCGACCGCGCGGCGCCGGACAGCGATTTCGACGAGTAGGCGAAGCGCCCGACTTTTACATCGTTCCGCTTAAAACCTGATGCGCGATGCGGCATCAGGTGTCGCACGCGTTCCACAGCAATGTGAGTTTCAGAGCGACGCCGGTCTAGATCGCCGGCTGGATCGGGCCATCAGCGCGGCCGTGGACGAACTGATCCACATGGTCATGGCCGGAATGGTCAATCGAGCTGGCCGGACCGCGCCAGATGATCTGGCCTTCGAACAGCATGGCGATCTCATCGGCGACCTTGCGGGCCGAGGCCATGTCATGCGTGATCGTGACGGCGGCCGCGCCCAGCGCCTTTACCTGCTCGAGGATCAGGTCATTGATCGCATCCGCCGTAATCGGGTCGAGCCCGGTTGTCGGCTCGTCGAAGAAGATGAGATCCGGCTCGGTGATGATCGCGCGGGCAAGCGCCACGCGCTTCTGCATGCCGCCGGAAATCTCTGCCGGGAAGAGGTCCGCCACGGACGATCCGAGGCGCACCTTTTTCAGCGTCGCGATCGCGCGTTCCTTCGCGTCAGACCGTTTCATCTTCTCTGCATTGAGCAGGCGGAAGGCAACGTTCTCCCAGACGGTGAGCGAGTCAAACAGCGCACCGGACTGGAACAGCATGCCAATCCGCGCACGCATGGCTTCGCGCTCCTTGCCCTGATCGTGCGTGACGTCTTCGCCATTGAACAGGATCTTGCCGGAATCCGGCGTCATCAGGCCGAGCGCGTTCTTCAGCATCACCGACTTGCCCGAGCCAGAGCCGCCAAGAATGACCAGCGAATGGCCCGGTGCCACATCAATATTCACACCGCGCAGGACATGGTTCGCGCCGAAGCGCTTGTGCACGTCCTTGAGCTCGAGGATCGGTTGGGTCATCGCGGGCCTCTAAAGTCCGATGTTCACGAAAAGCGTCGACATGATGTAATTGGCCGCCAGGACCAACACAGCCGCGCCGACCATTGAAAGCGTCGCCGCGCGGCCAACGCCGGTTGCGCCCGCTTTCGACCTGGAGCCCTGATAGCACCCCATAATCGCGATCACTGCACCAAAGACGACGGCCTTGATCAGGCCGACCACGACATCATCCACGGTCAGGAAGTCCATCGTGTTGCGGATGTAGGTGGTGGAGTCGAAGTCGAGCCCATACACGCTGACAAGCCAGCCGCCCATCACGCCGATAATGTCTGCGACGAGCACCAGCAGCGGCAGCGTCAGACAAGCTGCAAGAAAGCGCGGCGCATAAAGGTAGCGGAACGGATTGGCAGACAGCGTCTTCAGCGCGTCAATCTGTTCGGTCACTTTCATCGCACCAATCTCGGCCGCAATACCCGCCGTGACACGGCCCGCGAGCATGAGGCCGGTAATCGTCGCGCCGAGCTCTCGTGTAATGCCGAGGACAACGATGTTCGGCACGAACTGCTCTGCGCCAAAACGGTTGCCGCCCGTATAGATGTTGAGCGCAAGCGCCGCACCGATGAAGACAGCCGAAAGGCCGACCACGGGCAGCGAATAGAAGCCGATGGCGATCATCTGCTTGAAGAGCTGGCCCATATTCCAGGGCGGCGTGAAGGCAGCGCCGACCACTTGTCCGGAGTAGATGATCAGCCGGCCGATCTCTGCGAACAGACCAACGGCGGCGCGGCCGATCCAGGCCAGCGGATTGGGGAAACCGCCGGATTTAGTCGTAGATGCGTCTGACACGATGTCCCAGTCCCGTTACGAGTTCATAGCCGACAGTGCCGGCCCGTCTGGCCTGGTCCTCAAGCCGTATTTCAGAGCCGATGAATTGAGCGAATGCGCCCGGTTTGGCAAGTCCCTGCGCTGAAGTCACATCGATGGTTATCAAGTCCATCGAGACGCGTCCAACAATCGGGCAATGTATGCCGCCGAGGCTGGCGAAGCCCCTGTTTCCGGCCGATCTCGGAAACCCGTCGCCATAGCCGAGGGCAACGGTTGCGAGCGTGCGCGGCTCATTGAAGGTCCATTCGCCACCATAGCCGACCGCTTCTCCCGCCGCGACCTGCTGCACGGTAAGGATCGGCGCTTCCAGCGTCATGCCAGGCAGGATCTCGATGCCGTCGGACGGCTCCGGTCCACCGCCATAAAGGCCAATGCCCGGCCGCTGCAGGTCGAAATCGTACTGACGTCCGATAAAACATCCACCCGTGTTCGAGAGGCTCTTGCGCGCCATGGTAAACGGTGCGGACAATTCGCGGAAACTGTTGCACTGGCGGGTATTCACAGGGTCCCGCGGACGGTCTGAATCGACCAGGTGAGACATCACCATGACCGGCCCACGCCGCCCGCGCATGTCATAGGCCTGCGGCACGTCCTCCGGGCGGATGCCGAGCCGGTTCATCCCCGTATCAATGTGCAGGGCATAGGGCGCCATCTCGTCACTCATCCACAGTTCGAGCGCCGGTATGGAATTGATCACCGGGATCAGCGTCGAGCGCTGTACAAGTGTACGATCATCTTCGCCTGCGCCATTGAACAGGTAGATCAGCGCCAGGTCGCCAATCTCTTCGCGCAGTTCGGCGCCCTCGTCTGCATAGGCGACGAAAAATGTCCGGCAGCCTGCATCATAGAGCGCCCGGCCGACCTGTACCGCCCCATGACCATAGGCATTCGCCTTGACCACCGCCCCTGTATCGGTGAACGGCGCCAGCGCATCAATCGCGCGCCAGTTGGCGACAATATTGCCGAGGTGAATGCGGGCGCGGGGATAAAGGTTCATGCGTATTGCGTTTAATGGGCGTCGACGGGCGGGAAAACCGCAAATATCCGTGAGGCCAACCAGAACGCTACCGGAATGCTGGTGGAACAGCATCAGACCCGAAATTTCCGCCCCCTGCCCTGCCCGTTTACGACCGCACGCATGATTAGCGGCCACGATCATCACGATGACATCGCAGTCCAGCGCGGCTGGCTGATCGTCCGCTGGATCCTGATTCAGCTCACCACGCTGATGCGGCGCGCGGACCACGCGTCCGGTGCTGGCACCGTTCGGCTGACTGCTCTTCGGCTCCTGCGCCCGGCTGAAGCAATTGCGCGGCGCCTCTTCGTATTGATGGCATCCAAATATCCACGCCTTCCTGCGCCGGCACGACGACCAGCTGCGCGCCGGCGCCGCAAGGCACACCGGCCGCAGACAAACGCTGACCGCCAGCCTGCTTTTCGCCTGATCGAGCCGATCCCAGACCCGACGAAGCGGACCTCCGGCAACGCGCGGGCCATCCCAAACCTGTGCCGCAAACCCCCACCACTCGCCCAACAGGCGAAAAATTCGCGCGGACTCGCCTCGCTCGAACTGCGAATCGCTGCCCTGGCGCATGCCTTCGAAAATCAATCACATTACATTCGTAACACGCTTCGTTGGACGGTTTCGAGGCGGCGGTTCGGGCGTTACATGCCCGTCCG